>NZ_JBJURH010000011.1:0-229468 GCF_046098215.1 Streptomyces sp. Da 82-17 | reverse complement strand
CGGGGCTGTGAGGGGCGAGGGACGGGGGACGGGGGACGGGGGACGGGGGACGGGGGGATTGTCGGCCGAGCGCCGGAGGGGCCGGCGATCAGCCCCTCCGGCGCTCATGGAACGGACCCGCCCCGAAGACCTACGTACCGCAGTTGCCCGTGCTCGGCTGGTCCGCGAAGCGCCGGCCGAGCCATTCGAGGGCCGGGCCGTTGCCCTGGATCGCGGTGCCCACGTGGGACTGGCCGGGGAACGTCTTCCACTCCACCGCGTGTCCCTGCCCGCACCAGTCCGCGCGCAGCTTCTGGCCGACCGCGTACGGGATCGTCTCGTCCGCGTCCCCGTGGTACAGGAACACCGGCGCCGACGGCCGCACGGTCCCGATGAGCTGCTCGGCGATGGCCTGCTGCCACTCGGGGCGGTCGAGCGGGTTGGAGGTGGTGACGTCCTCGATCGTCTTGCCGCGCCCCGCCTCCAGGACGGTGCCCACGCACTCGTTGCGGACGACCTCGGCGAGCTTGCGGCCCTCGTCGTTGAGGTACGAGTCCAGCTTCAGGTCGGGCTTCGCCGCGTTCTGCCCGACGGCCGACATCAGCAGGTAGCCCGCACTGTCCCCGCCCTCGAGGGACTCGGCGACCTTCGCGAGGTCGGCCGGGACGCCCCCGCTGGCCGTGCCCTTGACCTTCAGCTCGGGCGCGTACGAGGCGGCCATCTCCGCGGCCTTGGCGCTGGCGCCGCCGCCCTGCGAGTAGCCCATGATGCCGACCGGCGCGTCCCCGCTGACCCCGAACTTCTGGGCCTCCGGGTGCCGTTGGGCCGCGCGGGCCGCGTCGAGGACGGCGCTGCCCTGGGCGGCGGCGACCATGTACGTGTGGTCGCCGGGGGTGCCGAGGCCCTCGTAGTCGGTGACGACGACGGCGTAGCCGCGGACCAGCGCGGCGTTGACGAGCGGCGCCTCCGCCGTCGTACCGCCCGGGAACCCGGCGGACGGCGCGCACTTGTCACCGAGCCCGACCGTGCCCACGGCGTACGTGATGAGCGGGCGCGGTGTGGTCTTGCCGTCGTCGGGGACGATGACCGTGCCGGTGACGGTGTTGGGCTTCCCGTCGGCGGCGGTGGAGCGGTAGCTGATCTTCCAGGCCTTGGTGGGGGTGGGCACGCCCGGCGTGTACTGGAAGGACGACGGCTCCGAGCCGAGCAGCTCCCCGGGGGCGGACTTCGCCTTGGACTTGGCCTTGGCCTTGGGATTGGCCTTGGGCTTGGACTTGGCCTCGGGCTGCTGCGCGGCCTGGGTGGCGTCGGGGGCCTCGGGTGTCGTGGCCTGCGCGGCGGCGGGCCCGGGGATGCCGAGCACCGCCGCCGCGAGGACCGCACCCGCGGCCAGTGGTCGCCTGCGTAACACTGACGTCATGCGGCTCTCCCAACTCTCCTGTGGGGATGGGGGGTTGGCAGCACCGTACTGACGCGTCAGTAATACGGATAGAGGCGTGCAGCGGACTGCGCGGTTCCACGTCTACGCCATGAGGCGCCGCCACGGCCGCTTCTCCGCGTCGACCGGCGTGCCGTCCAGGACACGGGCCGTGCGCGCGGCAGGTTCCAGGACGACGGTCGCGAGCCCGGCCCAGCGCTGCCCCTGCGGCAAAGACATGTCGGGGACACAGGTGAGGGCGGCCTCGCCCGGGCCGGACCGCAGGAACGGCACCAGCTCGTCGGGCCCTGCGGGCGGCCCGTACTCGGCCAGGCGGCGTCGGATCAGCTCGTAGCGCTCCCCCGAGTCCGGCTGGTAGAGCCAGGTCTTCTCCCGGGCGGCGGGGGTGGGCGTGAGGAAGTGGTTGGTGCGGACGAGGGTGCCGTGCTCGGGGTCCAGCGGGAAGACGCCGTCGGGGCTGAGGTCGAGCAGCACGGCCTCGTCCGGGTCGAACAGCGTGAAGGAGCCGGACGACTGCACCGGCGCGCTGCGGACGATCTCCAGCGCCTCCCGTACGCTGCCCGCCTCCTGGAGGACGACGGCGGCGAGCACGTGCATGGGCACGCCGCCGACGCCGTCCGCGCGGTGGCCGAGGATGTTGAAGTGCAGGGCGAGGCCCGCGTCGTTGACGCCGATCTTGGCGAGGATGCCGTGCTCGGTGAGGCCGACGAAGTCGTGGGCGCCGCCCCGGGATTCGAGGGTGTGCCAGTACGGGTTCAGCTCGACGTGCCAGTCCCAGGTCTGGACGCCGAACGTGCGGACCGCGCCGCTCTCGGCGTCCCGCACGCGGCGCACCAGCGTCGAGCACTCGCCGGGCGGCACGGTCGTGCTGCGGGCGAGGATCTCCGTACGGGCGTTGAGCGCGGCGATCCGCCAGGCGTCGACGCCGGCGCCGTGCGCGATGCCCTCGATCTCGGTGCGGGCGTGCGGCCGGAACGCGCCGACGGCGTCGAGGGCGCGCTCGGCGTCGTCACGCACCTGCTGCGGGGCTATGCCGCCGAGGTCGAAGAAGCGGTCGTACTCGGCGATGCCGCCGGGCAGGGTCGCGCGCAGCTGCTCACCGCGTGCGGCGCCGCGCCGGAAGGGGTCGGCGTGGTCGACGGCGACGTGCAGGCGGTCGGCGGGGCTGAAGGTGGCGGCGGGGCGGGCGTTGCTGTCGGGTGCGGGGCTGGTCACGGGCGTCCTTCGCGGGCGTGGGAGTCGTACGGGACGTGCGGGTCGGAGGTGTCGTGCGAGGGGTGCGGGTCGGAGGTGTCGTGCGGGACGTGCGGGTCGGAGTGGTACTGGACGTCGCCGCCGACGGCCGTCGCGAGGACCGGGTTGGCGGCCTGCGCCTCCGGGTCGAGGTGCAGCGGGTTCGCGGCGAGCACGGTGAAGTCGGCGAGCTGTCCGGGCGCCACCCGGCCGAGGTCGCCGGGGCGTCCGGCGGCCCGCGCGGTGGCCCGGGTCATCGCGGCGTACGCCTCCCGTGCGGTGAGCGCCTGCCCGGGCTGCACGGGCGGGGTGCCGGGCTCGTCGACGGGGCGGCGGAGCTGGGCGTCGGCGAGGGCGGTGCGCGGGTCGCCGGGTCCGATCGGCCAGTCCGAGCCGAGGGCGACGCAGGCGCCGTGGTCGAGCAGGTCACGGGTGCGCCAGCCGCGGGCGGCACGCTCGGGGCCGATCCGCCGGGACCAGTTGTCGGTCCCGTCGGCGCGGGTGTGCCGGGTGCCGTGGGCGGGCTGGAGGCTTGCGACGACGTCGAGTTCGGCGAAGCGCGGCAGCAGGTCGTCGGGGAGGGATTCGAGGTGCTCGATGCGGTGCGGGGCACGCGGCACGGCCACGGCCTTGGTCTCCGCGATCGCGTCGAGGGCGACGCGGACGGCCCGGTCGCCGATGGCGTGCGTGGCGGTGGCGATGCCGCGTGCGGCGAAGAAGTGCACGGCCCGGCGGTACGCGTCGACGTCGCGCCACAGGGCGGTGTCGTTCTCGCCGTGGCAGTCGGGCTGCTCGAACCAGGCGGTGCCGTGGTCGGCGGTGCCGTCGAGCATGAACTTCACGCCGTCGACGTACCACCGTCGGCCGCGCCTGCCCTGCAGCCGTGCCGCCCGTTCCCAGGCGGCGGGGCCGGAGTCGGCGGGGACGAGCGGGGAGCAGCGGATGCGGAGCGGGAGTTCGCCGTCGACCTCGATGCTGCGGTAGACCCGCTCGCTCGGGTCGGTGAAGTCCAGGGCGTGCAGTCCGGTGAGGCCGCAGGCGGCGAGGTGCCGGAGCTGCGTCAGGACGTACGCGGCGGCCGTGTCGTCGTCGATCTCCGGGTAGTGGGCGAAGACCAGGTCCATGGCCTGGAGTTCGAGGATGTAGCCGGTGGGGCGGCCGTCGGCGTCGACCTCGACGGACGACTTGTCGGCGAACGTCTCGCGTCCGGTGAGCCCGGCGAGTTCGACGACGCGGGGGCTGACGACGAGGGCGTGCGCGTCGACCGTCATGAGGGACACGGCCCGGCCGGGGAAGCGCTCGCCGAGGACGGCCCCGCTCGGCGTGCCGTCGAAGTGGTTCAGGTCGAGGTCGTAGCCGGTGACCCAGGCGTCGTCGGGCCGGTCTTCGAGGGCTGCGGCGACGAGGTCGAGTACGGCTTCGAGGCTGTCGGCGCCGGACAGGTCGATGCCGCTGCCGATCTCGATGGAGCCCCAGACGGGGTGGGCGTGAGCGTCGGTGAGGCCGGGCAGCAGGACGCCGTCCGGGAAGTCGTGGACGCGGGTGTCGGGCCCTTGGTGGGCGGCGGCGACCTCCTCGCCGCCGACGGCGAGGATCCGCCCGTCCCGCACGGCGACCAGCCGGGGTGCGCCGGGCAGGTCGGCGTGGTCGTCTTCGGGGTGGTCGTCCAGGTTCTCCACGTGCGCCACGCGGACGAGGACATCGGCTTGCATGAACTGCCTTCTGGGGTCGGTGGGTTGAGGGTGCGTCAGGGTGCGTCAGGCGGACGCGGGTCGGGCGCGCCGGGCGAGGAGCACGTACGCCGCCGCCGCGACGAGGAGTCCGGCCGGGACGGACAGGTTGGCGTCGCCGAGGCGGGAGGCGACGGGCCCGGCCCAGAACGTGGTGCTGACGCAGAGCAGCGCCGCGCCCGCACCGGCGACGAAGGCCGCGACGCCGGCCCGGTGCACGCCCCCTTCGTACCAGAAGGGCCCGCCGCGGCGTTCGTCGAGGAGGCGGGGGCCGTCGTAGCGGTTGCGGCGGAGGCAGATGTCGGCGACGTACACGCCGACGGCCGGGGCGGTGATCACGACGACGAGCTCCAGCATGGTGTTGACGCTGGTGAGGAAGTCGAAGACCAGCAGGGCGTACAGCGTCATGGCGGTGGCGAGGACGCCGATGACGAGGACCGCCGGGACGCGGCCGATGCGCACGCCGATGGACTGCAGCGAGAGCCCGGCGCTGTACGCGGTCAGGCCGTTGTTGCAGACGGTGTTGAGGACGACGGCGACGACGAAGACGGGCACGAACCAGCCGGGCAGGATCCCTTCGAGGGCCCGCTGCGGGTCGGTCATGTCGAGGGTGGTGGCGGCGAGCGCGCCGATCCCGGTGAACAGCACGCTCGGCACGAACGCCCCGAGCGCGGTCCACCCGGCGACGGCGAACGGCTTGCTGTCGCGCGGCAGATAGCGGGCCAGGTCCGGGCTGTTGCTGTACGAGAGCGGTGTCGACGCGACGATCGCGAAGCCGCCGGCGAGCGCGACCCACAGCTCGGCCCCGTGCAGCGCATCGGCCGGGCGGTACGACCAGTCGGCGTGCGCCAGGACGTACCCGCTGACGACGACGAAGACGACTGCGAGGACGACGCTGAGCACCGCGTAGAGGCGGACGATGGTCGCGTGCCCGTAGACGCTGACGACCAGGGTGGCCGCGGCGACGGCGCAGATGATCGCGGCGTCGAGCACGGGTGAGGCGGGCGCGCCGAGCTGTCCGGCGAGGCCGATGCCCGCGACGGAGGCGGCGGACCAGTTGAGGGCCAGGTAGGCGGCGGAGATCAGCCAGCCGGTGACGGCGACGACGGCCTTGTTGCCGACGACCCCGTACATCGCGCGGGAGATCACCGAGCCCGTGGTGCCGGCCGCCGGGCCGCTGACGGCGAGGACGCCGGTGAGGGCCCACAGCAGGTTCCCGGCGACGATCACGGTGAGGGCCTGGCCGAGGGTGAGGCCCATGAGGATCAGCGCGGCGCCGACGACCAGGCTCAGATAGCTGACGTTGGGCGCGGCCCACACGGCGAACAGCTCCCGGGGCCGGCCGTGCCGTTCGCCCTCCGGGATGTGGTCGATGCCGTGCGCTTCGAGCCGCCCGGCCCGGTCGGCGCCGACGTCCCCGGCCGGGGGCGCGGCAGGCCGGGCGTCGGCGTGGGCATCGAGGTCCGTGCTCGCCAAGGGTCCTCCCAAGAACTCCGGGCATCGACGGCGCCAGCTTTATTGGCCGCCTGCCCAATAGGGCTGATCAAACAGCGGCACCTGCCCCGCCGTCAAGAGCCGACCGCAGGCCGTCGCGGTCGCGCGGGCCGGTTACCGTCGTCGGGTGACGGAGTGGAACAGCAGCGACGTACGGGCCCGGCTGCGGGAGCTGGCCGAGCGGGACCCCGCGTGCGAGCGGTTCGGGGCGGCCACGCACCGGTACGCGCTGTCGCCCGCGCCGGCCGAGGCGGACATCGGGGCGTTCGAGGCGCGCCTCGGCGTTCAACTCCCGCCCGAGTACCGGGAGTTCGTGGCCCGGGTGGGCGACGGCCCGGCCGGTCCCGGGCACGGGTTGCTGCCGCTCGCCGTTCCGCGCCCGGAGGCGACCGAGGAGGACGGCTGGGCCGTGGACGACGAGTGGGCCACGGACCGGCTTCCCGGCCGGGCGGCGGCACGCTTCCCGCTCGACGCGCCCCTGCCCGGCCCGCAGCCGGGCCGCCGCGGCGCCGCCGCGGACGAACTCACCCCGGGCACCCTGGTGTTGGCCGACCAGGGCTGCGGGATCTACGACCGGCTGGTCCTCACGGGCCGGTACGCGGGTGAGGTGTGGCGGATCGACACGGACTGGGGCGGATTCGTGCCGCTGTCGTCGGGGTTCCGGGAGTGGTACGTGGAGTGGCTGGAGGCCTGAGCGGCCCGGGGCCGCCCGACCGGCCCGGGCCGCTCAGGGCGCCGGGCGGGCCGTCCGTGTCGTCCGCAGGTGGTGCAGCCGCTGCTCGACGGCGTCGGCCGCGCCGGAGCGCCGGCCCGGCACGTGGCGGCGCAACGCCGCGAGGAGTGCGCCGAGCTGGAGGGCGCGGCGGGGCTCCTCGACCTGCTGCCACTGGTGGTGGGCGCGGTCGACGGCGGCTTCCACGAGCGGGTCGTCCGGCGCCTCCCGCCGGGTGAGGCGGGCCTCGGCGGCGGCCATCCAGAGTTCGCAGCTGCGGGCCGCGTCGCCGTCGAGCCGCGCGAGGTCGGCCCGTACCTCCAGCCAGTGCACGGCCTGCGCCGAGCCTGCGCCGTGGGTGCGCAACGCCCGGCCCTCCCACATCGCGGCGAGCGTGGCCGCCTCGCTGTGCCGGCCGGCGTGCGCGGCGGCGAGGATCGCGGGCAGCGGGTCCTCCTCCCCCGCCGCCGGGGGCGCTGCGGGAGCGGCGTACGGCGGCACGTCCGGGCGGGGCGGCGGGACGACGGCGCTCGCCGGGGCGCCCCCCTCGGCGGCGAGCAGCAGCGACTCCCCGAACTCCCCCTGGTTCACGATCTGTTCGTGCAGCTGCCCGAGCGGCGCACGGCTGCCGCTGCGCCACAGCGCGGCGAGCGCCTTCAGGTAGGCGGGCTGCGCGAGCCGGCGCCGGGGCGGCGGCGGGGCGACCCGCCCGTACATCCGCACACCGGGAAGGCCCAGCCCGTACGGGGGAACTCCGGCCGGGAGGCCCTCCCCCGCCCGGAGTTGCTCCCACGCCCCGGCACCGGCGACCAGGTCGGCGACGACCGTCGTCCCCCCGGGCGCACGCACGGCGAGTTCGGTCTCCAGCCAGTGCCAGGGCAGGGCCGTGTACCGCACGGTGGCCGGGGTCGTGCGGGCGAGCGCGAGGTGGAGCCGGTGCTGTTTGCCGTCGACGTGCAGCTGCCCGGCGAGCAGGACGGTGAGCGGCCCGGGTGCGGCGGCCGCGGCCCGGATGCGGGTGAGGACGGTCTGCGGGTCGGCGGGGTCGGCGAGTTCGACGACGGTCGCGGCCTCGGTGCCCGTCAGCGTGCTCGGCGGCACGGCGGCGAGCGCGGGCAGCACGCCCGCCGCGTCGACCAGCGCGCTCTTGCCGACGGGGGCCGCCGCGAGCAGCAGCGCGGTCCCCGGTCCCGTCCCCCGTGCTGTTCCCGGCGCCATGTCCTCCCCCGTGATCGGCCCTGTGATCGGCACATCAGCACCGTATCCCGTATTTCCGGTGCTAATGCCTGGATTTGCGGGTCTCGCCGGTCCCGCTCCTCCGATACCCGGCCCAGAGTCGGCCTCCGGCCTCGTCGAGCACCTCGTCGACGAGGCGGGTGAGCCGGGCCGTGCCGCCGTCGTCTCCGGTGAGCGCGGCCCGTACCGCCGCTTCGAGTCGGCCGGGCAGCGCGGGGCGGATGGCGGCCAGGCGGCGGGGCAGCCACTTGCCGCCGCCCAGCCAGGCGCCGTCGAGCAGCAGAGCCAACTCGGCCGTGGCGCCGGCGATGTGCGTGACGACGAAGAGGCGTTCGGCGGGCGGCGGGTCGCCTTCGAGGTCGTCGAGCAGGTCGGTGAGGGCGTAGCGGCGGTCGTCCAGCTCCTGGCGAGTGGCGCGGGGCGGCCCGGCGGCGGCCAACTCCTGCGCCCGGGCGGCGATTTCGGCGCCGGTGCCGTCGGCGTCGAGGATCGGCGTGCCGTCGGCGCACATGAACAGGAGGGCCGAGCGGCGCTGGGCGATCTCCCGGGTCGTGTAGTCCCGCCAGGTGTCGACGGTGTGCACGAACAGCTCGACCGGCCAGCCCTCGTGCAGCAGGCTCTCCCGGTACGGGGCGGGCGGGCCGTCGAGGAGCACGACGACGTCCAGGTCCGAGCGGGCGGTGCGCCGTTCGGTCAGGACGCTGCCGGCGAGGAACGCGGCACGCGCGTCGGGGTGCCGCTCGGCGACGACGGCACGGGCGGCCGTGCGGGGGTCGGGTCGGCGGCCGGAGGGAGACTCGGCGCCGGAGAGCGGCCCGGCGTCGGAGAGAGGGGCGGTGAGCTGCGGTTCCTGCATGCGCTCACTTTCACACCCCGGCCGTACCGCCGTCACCCTCCGGGCCGTCCTGCCCGTCGGCGTCGAGCACGTCCACGTACAGCGTTCCGGTCCATTCCACCTCGTCGTAGTGCGTGACGTCCGGGTCGTGCTCGGCGGCGGGGCGGTCGGTGAGGTCGAGGGTGATGGCGGTGGGGGTGTCCGTGCAGCGGTCGAGGTAGTCGGCCATGGCGCGCAGGACGACGCTCGCGTCCTGGTGGGCGAACTCGACCCAGAGCCGCGATCCCATCCGGGCGCCCAGGCCTCCGGCTGCGTGACGGTCGAGCGCGGCGGCGGCCGCGCTGGTCATGGACTGCGGTACATCGGTCATCATGCCGTCACGCTGTCCAGGCCCGTCACCCTTTATCCGCACCCTCACCGGTTCGGAGGAGCCGAGCGCCCGACGGCCGGATGCCCCGGCCCTCAACCCCCGTCCGCCGCCTGCCCGTCGAGGAACTTCCCGACCGACTCGAGCCCCGTACGGAGCGTCTCCGGGTCGTCGGCGAAGCCGATGCGGACGGTGTGCTCGATGTCGAAGGCCGCGCCGGGGGTGAACATCACGCCGGTCCGCTCCAGGAGCCGGGTGCAGAACTCGTAGGAGCCGAGGGGCAGTCGGTAGCGGAGCAGCGCGGTCGTGCCGGAGGCGGGCCGGACGTACGAGACGTCGTCGCGGCCCTCGACCCAGGCGTCCAGGACGGCGAGGTTGGCGCGGGTGAGGGCGTGGGCGCGGGCGAGGATCGCGTCCTTGTGCTCCAGGGCGAGGCAGGCGAGGAGGTCGTCGACGCGGCCGACGCTGATGGTGGTGTAGTCGCGGTGCGTGGCGACGGCTTCGAGGAGCTCGGCGGGGCCGGTGATCCAGCCGAGGCGCAGCCCTGCCAGGGAGTAGGGCTTGGACATGCCGCCGGTGGAGATGCCGCGCTCGTACAGGTCGGCGACGGAGGCGGTGAAGCCGTCGCCGGTCTGGTCGGTGCCCCGGTAGACCTCGTCGCAGAGCAGCCAGGCGCCGGCGCGGCGGGCGATGTCGGCGATCCGGCGGAGCCCGGCCTCGTCGATGAGCGCGCCGGTCGGGTTGTTGGGGTTGTTGACGGCGATGAGCTTGGTCTCGTCGGTGACGAGCCGGTCGAGCGCGTCGAGGTCGGGCAGCCAGCCGTCGGCCTCGCGCAGCGGCAGCAGGTCGACGCGGGCGCCGATGCTGTCGGGGATGGAGTAGTGCTGCTGATACGTGGGGACGACGGCGACGACGTGGTCGCCGGGCTCGACGAGGGTGGCGTGCACGAGCGCGTTGGCGCCGACCGCGCCGTGCGTGATCAGCACGTTGTCCGGCCCCTGGTCCGCGTAGAGCCCGGCGACGAGGGCGCGCAGGCGGGGGCTGCCGGGGATGGGGCCGTAGGTGAGCGGGAGCGCTTCGAGTTCGGCGTGGAACTCGGCGCGGCGGCCGGTCAGGTCGAGCAGCTCGCCGACGGTCAGGGACCGGACGCAGGTCTCGGCGAGGTTGTACCGGCAGGTCTCCTCGTATTGGTTCATCCACTGCTCGACCGCGAACGGGCGGATCTTCACGTCGGCTGTCCCTCCGTCGTACGACACACTCAGGTATGCGCAATATATTGCTCACTCGGCGTACGGGGCAATGATCTTGCGCACTAAACTGCTCAGCCATGAGCATCGGGTCCGGCGGCGACAGCCACGCCACGCAGCAGTTCGTCACCCGTATCGGCGACCGCATCCGCGCCCTGCGCAAGGAGCGCGCCTGGAGCGTGCAGCGCCTCGCGGACGCGGCGGGGATCAGCCGCCGGATGCTCACGGACGTCGAGCTGGGCCAGGCCAACCCGAGCCTCGCGACCGTCGACCGGATCGCCCGCGCCCTCGACACCGACTTCGCCGCGCTCGCCCTGCCGGCGGCCGACCCGGCGGGCCCGAAGGTCGAGGGGACGGTCGTCTGGGAGGCGGTCGACGGCAGCCGGGCCCTGCTCCTCGGTGCGACCCGGCAGCCGCGCGCGGAGCTGTGGCGCTGGACGCTGGCGCCCGGCGGGCGGTACGACGCCGAGCCGGACCGGGCGGGCGCGCAGGAGATCCACCACGTCCTGGCGGGCCGGCTCACGCTGGTCCTCGCGACGGGGCCGCAGGTCGTCGCGGCCGGGCAGAGCGCGGTCATCGCCAGCGACCAGGACTACGCGTACCGCAACGACGGCTCGGAACCGGCGGTGTTCATGCGGGTGGTCACGGGGGCGTGAGCGGCGGCCCGCCCACCGCACGGGCACGGGCACGGCCACCCGGGTGTGCTCCCGGATGGCCGTCGGTGGTCGGGGCCTGTTCCCGTGCTCGCGCCGGGCGCGCTCACACGGTGAGCGGGACCGGGTGGATCTCGTCGGCCTTGTGACCGGCACGTTCGTGCACGCGCTGGACCGCTTCGGCCGAGGGGCCCTCGGAGAGGCAGTAGACCGTGCCCGAGCTGGGGTCGGCCCAGGCCTTCTCGAAGTGGACGCCCTCTTCCTTCTCGATGGCGAGGTCGGCCTGGTGGGCCGCCTTCAGCTGGTCGGCCGTGAGGCCCTGCATGCCGTGGTGGACGTCCATGAACTGCGCCATGGATCACACACCTCCCTTCGACGCACGCGTCCCGGCACCGGCCGTGCCGGATCCGCCTGGCGGCGTCCCTTCCATCGTCCTCCCGACCGCCCCGGGGCGGCGAGCGCACAGCGGGCTACCCGGCGTCTTCCGGCTCCGGCGGGATGCGCACGTCGAGGAGTACGGCCGTTCCTCCGGCCTCGCGGGTCTCGTAGAGGGTGATCTCCTGGCCGGGCCGCAGGTGCCGCCAGCGGGCGGGGGCGAGGGGGGCCAGGCGGACCGTGGCCCGCCCGCCCGGGGGCAGGGACGGCACGTTCTCGATCCACAGTGCGGCGATGTCGAGCACCGGCTCACCGTCGTCGGTCCGCCGCCCCGTGTCCCACATCGGGCGCAGAACTCCCGCCCCCGGCACGTGAGTTCGCCGCCGGGAGCCTGCGTCGAGCGTGAGGTCGGCCCGTACTGTCCCGTGCCGTGCCTCGCCCGCGCGCCAGTGGCACCAGGCCGTGCTGCGCGGCAGGCGCAGCTGCTCGGCGGCGGTGGCGAGGTCGCGCCAGAAGGCGTACGGGAGCGGGGGCGCGGCGGCGAGTTCCTCCAGGAGTCCGAGCGCCTCGTCCCACGCGTCGTCGCGCAGCGGCTCCCACACGTCGGACAGCGTGAGGTCCCCGGCCCCGGCCTGCTCCTCGGGCACGACGAGTCCGGCGCCGTGCAGGAGGTCGGCCAGGTCCGGGGGCGTGCTGCGGGAGGGGTTCACCGTCCCGATTCTGTCGTCCTCAGCGGGCGTGCACGACCTCCCCGGCCACGACGACGGTCTCCGCGACCGTGCCGGGGATGTCCTCGGCCGGCACGCGCAGGATGTCGCGGGACAGGACGACGAAGTCCGCCGCCTTGCCGACGGTCAGCGAACCCCGTTCGTGCTCGAGGAAGTTGGCGTACGCGGAGCCCATCGTGTAGCCGTGCACGGCCGTCTCGACGTCGACGGTCTCCTCCGGCATCCACGGCTCGCCGCCGGTGAGCGGGCGGCGCGTGACGGCGGTGTAGATGCCGGTCATCGGGTCCATCTCGGCGACGTTCCAGTCGCTGGAGAACGCGAGCCGGGCGCCCGCCGCGTGCAGGCTGCGCATCGGCCAGGCCTTGGTCCACCGCTCGGGCCCGACGTTCTCCGCCCAGTCCTTGCCGGGCCCGGCGACGTCCGGGGCGCAGTGCCGCGGCTGCATGCAAGCGACCACGCCGAGCTCGGCGAACCGGGCGGTGTCGGCGGGGTCGAGGCATTCGACGTGCACGATCTGGTGGCGGGAGTCCCGCTCCCCGTTGACCCGGCGGGCGTGTGCGAAGGCGTCGAGGGCGACGCGGATGCCCCGGTCGCCGGTGGCGTGCACGAAGCACTGGAAGCCGCGCGCGTCCAGGCGGGCCAGCAGCTCGGCGAACTCCTCGGGCGGGTAGTACGTGTCCCCGCGGTGGTGGCGGCAGCCCGCGTACGGTTCGAGGAGTGCGGCGGTGCGCGGCTCCACCACGTCGTCGATGTACAGCTTGAGCGGGCCGACGCGCAGCCGGTCGTCCGCGTACTGCCGGGCCGCCGCGGCGAAGTCGTCCAGGTCGGCGGCGGTCGTGCCGCGCGGGTGGAACAGGGCGGCGACGAGGCGCGAGGCGAGCCGCCCCTCGGCGCGGGCCCGCTCGAACAGGGCGAGGTCGTCGAGGGAGTTCTGCGGTTCGACGACCGTGGTGATGCCGTAACCGATCGCGTCGTCCAGGGACTTGACGAGCCGTCGGTACTGCCGCTCGACGGAGGCCCAGGGCACGCCGAGCTTCTGCAGGGCCCGGTGCCCGTCGCGGGAGAGGCCCTTCACGGCGAAGTCCTTGACGAGGCCGGTGGGTCGGCCGGTCTCCGGGTCCGTGTGCGCGGTACCGAAGGGCAGGTCCGTGCGGTCGCCGTCGATGCCGAGGCGGCGCAGGGCGGCGGTGTTGAGCCAGGCGGTGTGGACGTCGTAGCTGAGGACGAAGGCCGGGGTGTCGCCGGTGACCGGGTCGAGGTCGGCGGCGGTGGGGAGCCTGCCGCCGCCGAGGGCCGCGTAGTCGAAGGCCTCGCCCTCGATCCACTCGGCGTCGGGGTGGGCCGCGCGCCAGGCGGTGAGCCGCGCGTGCACCTCGTCGAGGGTGTCGGCGCCCGCGAGTTGGGCGCTGGCGTCGTCGGAGCCGAGCCGCACGTGGTTGTGGGCGTCGATGAACCCGGGCAGGACCAGCTTGCCCGCCGCGTCGAGCACGCGGGTGCCGGGCCCGGTCCACGCGCCTGCGTCCGCGTCGTCCCCGAGCCAGACGATCCGCCCGTCGGCCACGGCCATGGCCTGCGCCTCGGGCAGTGCCGGGTCGACGGTGTGGACACGGGCTCCGCGCACGACGAGATCGGCGGGGCGGGGCGCGGCGGCGGTGCTCTCCATCGGTGAACCTCTCCGGAATCCTGAACATCCTTGAACGCTGTTCAAACTTATGGAACGCCATTCAAGATGGAGGGCGCGACCGCGCACGTCAAGACCCGGCGCGGCGCCGATAAGGTCGACGGACAGAGACGTTGGTCGTACGGCAGGAGGGACCCCCGGTGTCGGTGCGGGCGCGGGAGCGGGACGGGCGGCCGTCGCCGGAGCGGATGCTGGCGGAGGTCGTGGCGGCCGTGGCCGAACACGGCCTGGCGGAGCTGACGATGGCGTCGCTCGGCCGCCGCCTGGGGATGAGCGGCGGCCACATCCTGTACTACTTCGGCAGCAAGGACCGGATCTTCCTGGAGGCGCTGCGCTGGAGCGAGGGCCGTCTCGCGGAGGAGCGGCGCGCGCTGCTGGCCCGCCGGGTTCCGGCCGACCGGAAGCTGGACCGGTTCCTGGAGCTGTATCTGCCGGTGGGGCCGCGTGATCCGCGGTGGATGCTCTGGGTCGAGCTGTGGGCGCGCACGACGGCGGACACGTCGTTGCGCGAGGCGCAGGACGAGCTGGACGCGGGCTGGCAGGACGACCTGGCGGCCCTGCTCGAACGCGGAGTCCGCCAGGGCCGCTTCGCGGCGCACGACCCTGCGGCGGTGTCCACCCAACTCCTCGCACTGCTCGACGGGTTGAGCACACGCGTGGTCCTCGGCCTGCGCGGCGCGGACCACGACTCGGCCCTCGCCTCCGCACGGGAGGCGGCCCGCGCCCTGGTCCCGCGGGTCTGATCCGACGTCAGGCGGCGGGCGCGCTCACGCCTCGGTGCCGTACCACGCGGCGATCTCCTTGGAGCTGGGCCAGCGGCTGTACGTCGGGGACTGGGGCCAGCCGTCGGGGACGTCCTGCCACTCCTCCTGACGGCCGTACGGCAGCGTGTCGATCAGGGCGAAGGTGTGGCTGAGCTGCTCGGTGCCGCGGCCGTTGGTGTGCCAGGTGCGGTAGACGGTGTCGCCGTCGCGCAGGAACACGTTGATCGCGAAGCCGCCGCCGGGAGGCGCGCCCACGTCGGAGCCGAAGGGGCTGTCGGCGGTCGAGTACCAGGGCAGTTCGTTGCCGACGCGGCGCTTGTACGCGAGGGCCTCGTCGATCGGGCCCTGGGTGACGATCACGAAGCGGGCGTCGTACGCGGCGAGGAACTCCTGCCGGGTGAACTGGGAGGTGAAGCCGGTGCAGCCCGGGCACTGCCACTCCTTGTCCGGGAACCACATGTGGTTGTAGACGATCAGCTGGGACTTGTCCCCGAAGATCTCGGCGAGCTTCACCGGGCCCTCCTCGCCCCGCAGGGTGTAGTCGGGCATCTCGACCATGGGGAGCCGGCGCCGCTGGGCGGCGATCGCGTCGAGCTCCCGGGTCGCGGCCTTCTCCCTGGCCCGCAGCGCGTCCAGCTCCCGCTGCCAGGTCTCGGCGTCGACGACGGTGGGCAGTGCCTTGCCAGTCATGGGGTTCCTCCGGGGCGGCGCTCGCTCGGTCCGGGCCCGGCCGCCGGTGCGCGGAGCGGGCCTCAGGGGGTAGACCGCCCGGGCGCCCGGAACTCATCGGCGGCGGCCCACCGGGTGAGCAGCACCCTGCGCCGGTCCCGGTCGACGTGGCCGACGACGACCGGCGCGACGTCCCCGGCCCTGAGCGCGGCCAGCTCCCCGTCCGCGTACTCCGCGCGCGGCACCAGCCCGACGACGCCGTCCCCGACCTCGACGAACACCCCGATCTTCGCCACCTTGTCGACGGTCCCGTGCAGCACCCGGCCGGGTTCGGCGCGTTCGGCGCGGTACGCGAAGGCGCGGAACGGGTCGGGCAGGAGGGCGCGGAGGGAGAGCCTCGCCTCGGCGTTGTGGGTGTCGAACTGCAGGAAGGCGCACGTCACCTGCTGTCCGACGGCGACGACGTCGGTGAGCGCGGTGAGGTGCCGCCAGGACAGTTCGGGGACGGTGATGAAGCCGACGCCGGGGAACACCGGGTGGCGAGGGCCGTCGTCCAGGTTCACGAAGACCCCGTACCGTTCGATCGCGGCGACCGTGCCGGTCAGGATGTCGCCGTACTGCAGCGATCCGAGCCACGCCCACAGTTCGGGGCTCCGCGCCTGCCAGTCCGCCATGGCGCCACCCTGGCATGCGGCTTCGGCTCAGCTGTACCGGGGGTGGATGTGGTCGAGGACCGCGCCGAGGGCGTCGTTGATGTCGTGCAGGCGGGCCGCGACCTCGGTGCGGCGGCCGGAGGTGCGGGGGTCGGTGCTCGCGTGGGCGGCCCAGTACTCGACGATGCGGCCGAGGACGCCGCGCCGGTAGCGGGTGCGGACCATGTGACCTACGGGCAGCACCCCTTGGCCGTCCTCCCGCGCGGGCTGCCAGCACACCTGGATCACCGTCTGGTGCGGCGGGTCGGCGGGGGCGGGCTCGGGCGTGCGGAGGAAGAGGTTGCGGCTCTCCAGCCTCCGCAGCAGCCGCGGCGCGACGTCGTCGAGGTCACTCATGGTCGTCCTCCGCTGTCGGCGGGACAACAGCACTTCCTCGCAGTGTGCGGTTCCCGCCACGCCGCGGCCGACCCGTCGGCCGACAACTGGCCAGTTCGGGCACGGCAGTTGACCGGATCCCGCCCCGGCCGCCCGTTCCTGCACAAACCTCTCCGGAAAGGGTCCTCTAGGCTTCGGTTGCGGCGCACATCGTGTCGCAACCGTCCCACCCGAAACCGTGCCGTACCCGTCCACTCGCCCGCCACCACCCCGAGGACGCCGCCAACGATGAGCCCGAAGCAGAAGCGTGGAGAAGCAACCGTCGAGCAGGTCCTTGACGCCGCGCTGCGGATCTACTCCTCGTCGGGCGAGGCGGGGCTGACGGTGGAGGCGGTCACCCGGACCAGCGGGGTGAGTTCGGGCAGCGTCTACCACCATTTCGGCAGCATGCACGGCGTGGTGATCGCCCTCGCGGAGCGCTGGCTCGGCCGGCTCCTCGGGGAGCTGGTCACGGCCCTCACGCAGGCGGAGGACGCGCGTGCGGGCGTCGAGCGGGTCGTGCACGCGTACCTGGGTTTCGTCCGTACGCATCCGGACGCGGCGCGGCTGCTGCACTCGACGACCGTCGACCGGTACGGCATGGAGAACATCGAGAAGGTACGCGACGCGCAGGAGGCACGGCTCTCGCCGATCGCCGAGTGGGTGCAGTCGTATGTGACGGGCGGTCAACTCGCGCCGCTGCCGGAGCAGTTGATCGAGTCGCTGGTGCTCGGTCCGGTCGTGGCGGTCGCGCGCCGCTGGATCTCGGTCGGGGACGTCGACCTGGACGCGGCCGTCGCGGCGCTGCCGGACCGCATCTGGCGCTCGGTCAGCCCGTGACCGTCCCGTACCGCCCGAGGAGCGCCTGCACGTAGCCCTCCAGGCGGCGGGTCAGCAGTTCCGGCGTGAGGTCGTCCCTCCCGACCTCACGCCACGGTACGGCGACCTTCTCGGCGTCGGGCGCGAAGGCGAGGGCGTCGAGGAGCCGCCAGTAGAGGTGCGCTGCCGGGTCGGGGTCGAGCCGGCCGCCCGCAGCTTCGTACCGGTCGGCGAAGGCGAGGCCCGCCGGGACGCCGTGCAGCAGCGCGAGGGCGGTCGCACAGTGGGCGACGTCGAGGTCGGCGGGCCCCCAGGAGGTCTCGACCCAGTCGACGACGCCGCTGATCCGCAGCCCGCGAGCCCTGCCGGGCCTGCCTGCCCTGTCCGCCCCCTCTGCCCTGTCCGGCCCCTCTGCCCTGTCCGGCCCGTCGCCGGTGAACAGCACGTTCCCGGGGTGGAAGTCGCGGTGCAGGAACGTCCCCCGGTACGCGGGCGGTCGGCGCCGGATGACGTCCACGGCCCGCCGCCACACCTCGGGGCACGCGGTGCGCTCGGGGACGCGTACGCGCTCGGGCGAGGTCCAGGCCTGGTACGTACGCGGCCGTGGCTCCTCGGGCAGGCCGTCGATCCGGTGGATACGGACGAGCTGGCGGGCGAGCAACTCGGCCCGGGCGTCGGCATGTCGGTCGTCCAGCCGGATCGTGCCGGGCAGCAGGGTCATGAGGAGGGAGGGGTGGTCGCAGTGGCGCGCGGTCGCGTCGACGGCCAACGGCTCGGCGGCGGGGACGAGTTCGGCCCGCGACCGCAGCAGCCGCAGCACGGCCGCCTCACGCTCCAGCAGCCCTTCGGCGTGCCGTAGGTAGAAGGGCTTCACGAACGACCGCAGCACGAGGGCCCGTAGGCCGCCCGGCCCGGCGACGTCGAGCCGCCGCATCTCGGACGACCAGCCGCCGCGCAGCCGTACGACGTGTTCGATGCGCTCGCCGGATCCGGCCAGTTGCTTCTCCACCCAGGCACGGGTGGCCCCCCAGTGTGCGGTCATGGAGGGAGCGTAAGCGGTCCGGCGTTCCGGGGCTCGCCCCCAGGGGCGCGGGGAACTGCGCGACAAGCCACGACGGTGTCGCAGGTGAAAGACGACCGGGAGGGGCAGATGGCCAGGACGTCGACCGTGAAGGCCGACAGATTGGCGTTCCTGCGCCGGAGCCGTCTCCGCAGCGGGGGGGCAGCGCCGGAACACCAGCTCAGCATCGTGCCCGTGACGACCCGCTCCCCTCCCCCACCCCGGTACCGTTCCCGTATGACCTCGCCGTTCCCCCGCTTCCCGCCGTATCCGGTTCGCGGTGTGCGCGTACTGCATCGGAAGATGAACTGCGCGCCCCAATTCGCCGACATCACCGCGGATTTCGAGCCGGCCGGGAGCGAGGGGTTCGCATTCGTCGTCGCGGACGAATTGGTCGTCGATTACGAGCCCGCCGCGGACGTTCCCGGATTCCGCGCCGCCGTCGCCGACGGAATGCGGGAGCAATTCCGGGAGCTTGAGCCGGAGTTGGCCCTCGCCGTGCGTGTCGTGCTCACCGGAATGCGTGCCGACACCTTCGGGTCCCGCCCGCGCGCCTTCCGTGTCGCCGGGTTTCTCGCCGCCCGCCGGGCCCTGCAGCGGACCGGGTTCCTCCCGGCGGACGGCGTCAGTCCGCACGCGCGGCCCGGCCCGTAGTCCCCGTGGGCTCCGTCGCCCGTACGACCCGCACCCCTCCCCCGAAGGAATCCAGGGAGATGTCCAACCGCCGTGCGCAGAAACGTTTCTTGTGGTTTCTCGAACTGTTTCCCAGGCGTGCGGGACGCAGATCCGCGAAAGGCTTCAGGAGGTCGGACGGGTCGGACGTCGCATACGCCTTCGGCTCCTCCTCCCGGCCCGTCGGGGCGATGTCCACGAGGCGCTCCTCGAAATCGTTCTTCAGGCGGTCCAACGCCTGGAGCAGATCCGCGAGTACGGGAATTCCGGCGGCCTCGGCTCCGGCCTCGCCCGCCGCCGTCGCCCCGCAAGTGCAGCCCGGCGGTCGGGAGTTCTCGGTCGCGGCGTGACTGGTCGCCACGTGACTGTTGTTACGCACACACCCCCAACGACGGGCGTACGCGGCGGGGAACGCACCATCCGAGTGACAACGCGTTCCCCCCGCGGCCCGTACGCCAACTCCCGGGCGCAGGGCCCCGCTTGCGCACCCGGCGGCTCGGCGCCCGCCGCCTAGCAGCAGCCGCCGCCCCCGCCCTCGGTGAGCACGGGGAGCCCCGGGAGGCCGCCCCCGCTACACACGCCCGTCTCCGGCAGCGTGAGCTCGACGCGGTCCGCCGAGTCGAGGTCACCGGCGAGCGCGGCGGCGACCGAGCGGACCTGCTCGTACCCGGTGAGGGCGAGGAACGTCGGGGCGCGGCCGTACGACTTCATGCCGACGAGGTGGACGCCCTGCTCGGGGTGGGACAGCTCGCGCCGGCCGTGCGGGTAGACGGTGCCGCAGGAGTGCTGGTTGGGGTCGATGAGCGGGGCGAGGGCGACGGGGGCCTGGAGGCGTACGTCGAGGTCGAGGCGGAGCTCGGAGAGGAAGGAGAGGTCGGGGCGGAAACCGGTCAGGACGATGACCTCGTCGACCGGTTCCAGCTGCCGCCCGTCCTCGCCCACCAGGACCAGCCGGCCGTCGGCGGCGCGTTCGACGGCCTCGGTGCGGAAGCCGGTGACGGCCTCGGCGTGCCCCTCGTCGACGGCGGCCTTCGCGGCGAGGCCGAGTGCGCCGCGGGCGGGCAGCTGGTCGGCCTCGCCGCCCCCGTACGTGCTGCCGGACAGGCCGCGCCGCAGGATCCACACCGCTCGGGTGCCTGCGCCGTCGTCCGACTTCGCGAGGTCGGCGAGGCCCGCGAGCGCGGTGAACGCGGAGGTGCCGGAGCCGAGGACCGCGGTGCGGCGGCCCGCGTACCGGGCGCGGACGGCCGGGTCGTCGAGGTCGGGGACGCGGTAGGCGATGCGGTCGGCGGCGGCGTGCTCGCCGAGTGCGGGCAGTCCGCTCGCACCGGCCGGCGAGGGCGTGGCCCAGGTGCCGGAGGCGTCGACGACGGCGCGGACGCGGACCTGCTCCTCGCCGCCGTCGGCGGTGCGGAACTGCACGAGGAACGGCTGCTGTTCGCGGTCTGCGTCGACGATCCGGTCGCGGCCCGCGCGGGAGATGCCGGTGACGCGGGCGCCGTAGCGGACGCGGTCGCCGAGGGCGTCGGCGAGCGGCTGCAGATACTGCTCGGCCCAGTCGCCGCCGGTCGGGTACGTGCCGGGGTCGGGGCGGGTCCAGCCGGTGGGGGCGAGGAGCTTCTCGGCGGCCTCGTCGGTGAGTTCGCCCCAGGTGGAGAAGAGGCGGACGTGGGCCCACTCACGGACGGCGGCGCCCGCGGCCGGGCCCTGTTCCAGGACGAGCGGTTCGAGGCCGCGCTCGACGAACTGGGCCGCGGCGGCCAGTCCGACGGGGCCCGCCCCGACGACCAGGACGGGCAGGGCGGTGACGGGGGCGGTGGGCGCGTGCACGGCGACTCCTCTGTTTCGACGTATGTCGATGTCTTGTACGGCCAGGCTGGCACCTGTTTCGACGTACGTCAAGATAGACACTCATCGAAACAGGGCCGGAGCCTGGAACGGACCGGGAACAGAGGTGTGCCGCCGTGCGTGTGCGCCCTCAGGCCTGCGCGGGGAAGCTCTTGCGCCAGGCGAGGGCCACGTACACGAGGGCGATCAGGACCGGGACCTCGATGAGCGGGCCGACGACGCCGGACAGGGCCTGTCCGGACGTGACGCCGAAGGTCGCGATGGCGACGGCGATGGCCAGCTCGAAGTTGTTCCCGGCGGCCGTGAACGCGAGCGTCGTGGCGCGCTCGTAGGTCAGGCCGATGACCTTGCCGAGCAGGAACGTGCCGAAGAACATCAGGCCGAAGTAGACGAGCAGCGGGAGCGCGATCCGGGCCACGTCGAGCGGCTGCGAGGTGATCGTCCGGCCCTGCAGGGCGAAGAGGACGACGATCGTGAACAGCAGCCCGTAGAGCGCCCAGGGGCCGATCTTCGGCAGGAACGTCCGCTCGTACGCCTCACGGCCGAGTCGGCGTTCGCCGATGCGGCGGGTGAGGAAGCCGGCGAGGAGCGGGACGCCGAGGAAGACGATCACGTTCAGGGCGATGTGCCAGACCGGGACGTCCAGGCCCTGCCCGTCGCCGAGGCCGAGCCACTGCGGCAGCAGGTCGAGGTAGAACCAGCCGAGGAGGCCGAAGGCCAGAACCTGGAAGACCGAGTTCAGGGCGACGAGGACGGCGGCGGCCTCGCGGTCGCCGCAGGCCAGGTCGTTCCAGATGATCACCATGGCGATGCAGCGGGCGAGGCCCACGATGATCAGGCCCGTGCGGTACTCGGGCAGGTCCGGCAGGAAGATCCAGGCCAGGGCGAACATGACCGCCGGACCCACGATCCAGTTGATGACGAGCGACGACACCATCAGCTTGCGGTCGCCGGTGACCGCGTCGAGCTTGTCGTAGCGGACCTTGGCCAGGACCGGGTACATCATGATCAACAGGCCGACGGCGATCGGCAGCGAGATGCCGCCCAGCTCCACCGCGGCGAGCGCGTCGTTCAGGCCGGGGACCATGCGGCCGAGGCCGAGGCCGACGGCCATGGCGAGCAGGATCCAGACGGCGAGGAAGCGGTCGAGGGTCGACAGCTTGGCGACGACCGAGGATTCTTCGGCGGCGGTCGTCGGGAGCGGTTCGGTGCGGGTCACGGACAGGCCCTCTTGTTGTCGGCGGCGGTACGGGCGGTCTCGGCCAACTCGGCGAACTGGCCCGCGAGTTGGGCGACGACGTCGGGGCGGAGCCGGTAGTACGTGAAGCGGCCGCACGGCTCGGTGTCCACGAAGCCGGCCTCGCGCAGCACTCTCAGATGGTTGGAGAGGTTGGTCTGCCGGGCGCCGGTCTCCTCGACGAGGTGCGTGGTGCACAGCGTCTCGCGGGCGAGCAGGGTCACGATCTGCAGCCTGAGCGGGTCGGCCAGGACCCGGATCAGGTCAGCGTCGACTGACGTCATCATGGACTGATACTTTCACATCACGCGCCGGTGATGTCAGTCGCCACTGACCTCGACCACCGGTACCAGTGCAGCCCCCGTAAAGGAACAGCCCATGACCTCCGCCCCGCTCGCCTCCGTGCTGTTCGTCTGCGTCCACAACGCCGGGCGGTCGCAGATGGCCGCCGGCTTCCTCGCGCATCTCGCGGGCGACCGGGTCGAGGTCCGCTCGGCCGGTTCCCTGCCGGGCGACCGGGTCAACCCGGCCGCCGTCGAGGCGATGGCGGAGGTGGGCGTCGACATCTCGGCGGCCGAGCCGAAGGTGCTGACGACCCAGGCCGTGCAGGCCTCGGACTACGTGATCACGATGGGCTGCGGCGACGCCTGCCCGGTGTTCCCCGGCAAGACGTACCTGGACTGGGAGTTGGAGGACCCGGCGGGCAAGGGCGTCGCGTCCGTGCGGCCGATCCGGGACGAGATCCGGCGCCGCATCGAGGCCCTCGTCGCGGAGATCGACGCCCGCGCAGGCAGCTGAACCCCACCCGGGCCGCCGTACCCCGCACGGAGGACGACCGGCGGGCGGCTAGGGTGAACGCTTCCGGGCCCCAAAGTCATGCTTGGCAAAGGCATAACTCTGCCTTATGACCTCATAAACCCGACCCGCCTACCGACTTAGGCTTGCCTTACTTTAGGATTTCTCCTCGAGTACCAGCCATCACTCGAAGGGAACCTGAACATGCCGCGCCCTCTGCGGGTAGCCATTGTCGGAGCCGGTCCCGCCGGCATCTACGCCGCCGACGCTCTGCTGAAGTCCGCGGCGGCTGCCGAACCGGGGGTGTCCATCGACCTCTTCGAGCGCATGCCGGCCCCCTTCGGCCTGATCCGCTACGGCGTCGCCCCCGACCACCCCCGGATCAAGGGCATCGTCACCGCCCTCCACCAGGTCCTGGACAAGCCGCAGGTCCGCCTCTTCGGCAACGTGGACTACGGCACCGACGTCCACCTCGACGACCTGCGCTCCTTCTACGACGCCGTGGTCTTCTCGACCGGCGCCATGGCCGACCGCGAGCTGCGCATCCCCGGCGTCGACCTCGACGGCTCGCTCGGCGCCGCGGACTTCGCGTCCTGGTACGACGGCCACCCGGACGTGACCCGCACCTGGGACCTGTCCGCCGAGAAGGTCGCCGTCCTCGGTGTCGGCAACGTCGCCCTCGACATCGCGCGCATCCTCGCCAAGACCGCCGAGGAGCTGCTGCCGACCGAGATCCCGCCGAACGTGTACGAGGGCCTGAAGGCCAACCGCGCCAAGGAGATCCACGTCTTCGGCCGCCGCGGCCCGGCGCAGGCGAAGTTCTCCCCGATGGAGCTGCGCGAGCTGGACCACTCGCCGAACATCGAGGTCATCGTCAACCCCGAGGACATCGACTACGACGAGGGCTCGATCGCGGAGCGCCGCAAGAACAAGCAGACCGACATGGTCGCCAAGACCCTGGAGAACTGGGCGATCCGCGACGTCGGCGACCGCCCGCACAAGCTGTTCCTGCACTTCTTCGAGTCGCCGGTGGAGATCCTCGGCGAGGACGGCAAGGTCGTCGGCCTGCGCACCGAGCGCACCGAGCTCGACGGCACGGGCAACGTCAAGGGCACCGGCACGCACACGGACTGGGACGTCCAGGCCGTCTACCGCGCCGTCGGCTACCTCTCCGACGAGCTGCCCAAGCTGCCCTGGGACGTCGCGACCGGCACCGTTCCCGACGAGGGCGGCCGGGTCATCGAGGAGGGCGGCGCGCACATGTCGTCCACGTACGTCACGGGCTGGATCCGGCGCGGTCCCGTCGGGCTCATCGGCCACACCAAGGGCGACGCCAACGAGACCATCGCCAACCTGCTCGAGGACCACGCGGAGGGCCGGCTGCAGACGCCCGAGTCCCCGGCGCCCGAGGCCGTCGAGGCGTTCCTCGGCGAGCGCGGCATCCGGTACACGACGTGGGAGGGCTGGTACAAGCTCGACGCCGCGGAGAAGGCGCTCGGTGAGCCGCAGGGCCGCGAGCGCGTGAAGATCGTCGAGCGCGAGGACATGCTGGACGCCAGCGGCGCCTGACCGTCCGTCATGGCGTGAACGACGCGCCCCGGCCCGGGAGTCGACCCGGTCCGGGGCGCGTCGCGTTCGTCCCCGGGTCCGTGCGGTCAGGCGCGGCGGATCTGCAGGACGGCCACACGGGCGTCGTGTCCGTCGACGTGCATCGGCACGGTCTTCGTCCAACTCAGCCTGATCTGCGTGCCGTTGGTGCCGGGCACCCAGCCGATCTGGTCGATGCCGCGGGCGAAGGCGCGCTTCTCGTGGTTCGGCAGGAGCAGCGGCATCGGGGTGCGGTTGACGTCGCCGGTCCAGACGACGGGCAGACCGCGGGAACGCCAGTGCCCGATCACGTCGTCGCGGTGCGCGCGGAAGTGTCGCCGCCACATGTCGTCGCGCCAGGCCTCGTGCGGGTCCTCCCGGCCGTTCCAGGCGCCCGCGACGTAGTGGGTGTTGGCGAAGACGAACCGCAGCTTCGGGTCGTCGGCGTGCTGCAGCAGCGCCTGCGTGATCACCCGGTGCGGCGACACCCCGTCCTTCCCGCCGTGCACCCGCGTGACCCGCCGGTCCACGACGTCGTACGTCTTCGGGACGGACATGGGCACGCGGTGCGCTGTGCTGTCGTACGTGTAGAGGTTGCGGTAGGCGGTGCCGAAGTGCTGGTCGATCCAGCGGGGTTCGCGGCCGTCGGCGTCGCCCTCGCCGATCTCCTGCCAGCCGACGAGCGGCTTGGCGAGGCGGCCGTCGACGGTGACGGCGCGCCGTACGTCCCTGATGGCCTGTTCGCGGCGGTCGAGGCGGTCGCGTCCGATGTTGGCGGTGACGACGACGAGACGCTGCCACGCGCCGGCGGCGTCCGCGCGTCCGCCTGCGGCGAGCGCGCCGGCGGTCCCGAGGAGCGCGCCCCCGGCGAGGGCGAGGGCCCGTCTGCGGTTGATGGCTTCCGTGGGGTTCATGGCTTTCCCTTACGGCTCGGCGGTACGGGTCAGCGGTACAAGTGGGCGGTACGAGTGGGCGGTACGGCTCAGCGGACGGTGAAGCCGTCCGCGCCCCGGGTGAGGCTGCCCGTCATGGGGCGGCGGAGGGTGCCGTCCCACCAGTGCCAGACGACGCGCGGGCTGCCGTCGGCCGCCTTGAACACGTCCATGCCGCCGGGCCCGCGCCGGTTGTCGGGCAGGCCCTTGTACGGGCTGATGCCGGTGGCGCCGGTGTAGCCGAAGTACGGGCGCTCGACGCCGCGCCGGAGGGGTTTGCAGCGGGAGCCGGGCAGTGGCGTGGTGCCGCAGTCTGCGATGCCGGTGGCGTACCGGGGGCTGTCCCAGTTGTTGCCGGACCACATGAGGTACCAGTGTTTGTCGGGCATGCGCCACATCGACGGGTTCTCGACGACGTGTGTGGAGCTGTTGCTCTTGCGGGTGTCCCAGGTGATGTCGGTGCTCTTGAGGACGTCCCGGCGCGAACTCCACACGGCGCGGCCCTCGCTGTCGGTGCGCACGGTCGACAGGCCGGTCTCGGCGCCGGAGGTGATGGCGTCGTCCCGGTACGTCACGTACATGGTGTTGCCGCTGACGAACGGGTTGGCGTCGATGGCCCAGCGGCCGCCCGGCGGGCAGGCCCAGCCCCCGGCGTTGCGGAACGGGCCGCGCGCGTCGGAGGCGATCGCGCGGCCGATGCACTTCTGGCCCGAGCCCTTGCGGGAGGCGGTGTAGTACATGAAGTACCGGTCGCCGTACCGGACCACTCCGGGCGCCCAGACCGCCCCGCCGGGCTCGGCCCAGCTCCCGGGCCCGCCGGGCAGGGCGTCGTCGGACGCGCAGTCGGTGAGGCCGACGCTGTTGCCCGAGCCGTGCACGAGGACCGGGACGTACAGCTTGCCGGTCGCGCCCTCGCACCGCTTGCCGCGACCGGCGGGCACGGTCGTGCCGTACGTGACGTACGTGCCGTTGGCCGCCCGCACCGTGTCGGGGTCGGCGACCGGGAAGGCGGACGTGGCCGCGGTCGTTCCGGCGCCGACGGCGGTCGGTGCGGTGAGCGCGGCGCCGCCCGCGACCAGGGCGGCGAGTCCGCTCACCAGGATCAGGACGCGTCGCCTGCTCCGCGCAATTCTTCGTTCCCCCATGGCTGTTCCTCCTCAAGAGACACCCGTGGTGTCCGTTACCGGGAAGTACAGCGGCACACACTACTCAGCTCCGCCTGAACGGGGCCTCACTTACGCATGAACTCCCTTACCAATTCGTTGAGTTGACGGCCCGCCAGGTGCTGGAAACCGTGGTGTCCGCACCCGGGGACGACGGTGGTCTCGGCCTGCGGCAGCGCCCGGGCGGCGGTGCGGGCGAGCTTGTGCGCGTCGTGCGGGCGGGCTGCTCCGGCGAAGACGAGGGCCATGGGCGCGTCGAGGGTGCGCAGCGCCGCGGCGGTGGGGCGGGGGCCGGTGACGGGGCGGGCCGTCCGCACCCCGGCGGCGGCCTCCTGCAGCGCCAGCCAGTCGGGGTCGTACGCGGCGCCGCCGCCCTCCCAGCGCAGGAAGGACCGTACGCGGGCGGGGCTGGGCGCGAGCAGCATCGGGAGGGCGCGCAGCAGATAGGCCGGCCGGTACCCGGCGAAGCAGCCGGTGGGGTCGAGGAGGACGAGCCGTTCGACGCGGGGCGCAGCGGGATCTCCTGGTGGGTTCCGGGCTTGGTGGAGCGCGTACTGCAGGGCGATCCAGGCGCCGTACGAGTGGCCCGCGAGGGTGATGTCGCGTACGTCGAGGGCTTCGAGCAACTGCACCAGCCAGTCGGCGAGTTGGGCGACGGTGGCGATGCGGCGGCCGTCGGCGGGCGTGCTGCGGCCGGTGTCGCCGACGAGGTCGACGGCGAGGACGCGGTGGGTCTCGGCCCAGGCGGGGGCGTTGGCGAACCACGAGGCCGAGCTGTCTCCGCCGCCGGGCAGCAGGAGCAGCGGGGGTGCGGTGCGCGGGCCGAGGGCGTTGACGCGGGTGGTGCCGTGGGAGGTGGGGATGTCGAGGCGTTCGACGCCGGGGCCCCAGCGGTCGAGCAGCGCGTCGTAGGCGTCGAGGAACAGCGCCTGCGGGGACGGCGGCTCGGGCAGGGCGGGTGGCTCGTGCATCGGGGCGCCTCCGGGGAGGGACGGTGCGGACACGGTCGTCGGCACAGTCTCTCGCGGGGGCACGGGACTTCGCGGTGCGGGGAGTGGTCCGCAGCGGTGCGGGAGTGCGGGGACGCCCGGTGACGGGGGCCGGGTGGGGGCGGCAAGGGGGCTGTGCCCGCTCCTTGCCACTCTCAACGTATAGCGCAGTGGGGGCCTTGCGGCAAGGCCCCCTTCGTCCCGCACAATCGCTCTCCTACTTCCCCGACCTGCGGAAACGAGCGTCACGCCGTGCGTGCGCGCTGGTCGTTCCGTGGGCGCGAGCGCTGATCGGAGCCGCTGACTTGACCCCACTGAACGCCGGTGTGTTCGCCCTGCCGGAGAACCTGGCCGCAAAGGCCGACCCCGTCCTGATCGCCGCCGACGAGAAGCACTTCGCCGCTGTCGCGGAGAGCCTGGAGCAGCAGGTGGCCGAGCTGTCCGCGCAGCTCGACGCGCAGTTGCGGGCGCCGGGCGGCGTGGGCCGGGAGGCGATGGAGCGGGACGTGCAGGTGCGCCGCCTGAGCGGTCGGCTCCGTACGCTGCGGCGCTTCGGGCTCGACCTGTGCCTGGGCCGCGTCGTCGGGGCGGGCGACGTGGAGCCCGTGTACGTCGGGCGGCTCGGCCTCACCGACTCCTCGGGGCGCCGGCTCCTCGTGGACTGGCGCTCCCCCGCCGCCGAGCCGTTCTTCGCGGCGACGCACGCCGACCCGATGGGACTGGTGAGCCGCCGCCGCTACCGCTGGTCGGGCGGGCGGATCAGCGACTACTGGGACGAGGTGTTCACCGCCGAGGGCCTCGAAGGGCATGCGGCGCTCGACGACCAGTCCGCGTTCATCGCGAGCCTCGGCGGCCGGCGGTCGGACCGGATGCGGGACGTGCTGTCCACCATCCAGTCCGACCAGGACGCGATCATCCGGGCGGGTTCGCGGGGCGCGCTGGTCGTGGACGGTGGGCCCGGCACCGGCAAGACGGTGGTCGCCCTGCACCGCACGGCGCACCTGCTCTACGCCGACCCGCGGCTCGGCCACCGCAGGGGAGGTGTGCTGTTCGTCGGGCCGCACCAGCCGTATCTCGCGTACGTGTCGGACGTGCTGCCGAGCCTCGGCGAGGAGGGCGTGCGGACCTGCACGGTGCGGGATCTCGTCGCGGAGGGCGCGGGCGCGCCGGAGGAGGCCGATCCGGAGGTGGCGCGGCTCAAGTCGTCCGCGGACATGGTGCGGGCGATCGAGACGGCCGTCCGCTTCTACGAGGAGCCGCCGACCGAGCCGATGACGGTGACGACGCCGTGGACCGACGTACGCCTCACCGCCGACGACTGGGCCGAGGCGTTCCGCGCGCCCGCACCGGGCACGCCGCACAACGAGGCGCGGGACGTGATCTGGGACGAGCTGGTGGCGCTGCTGCACGACCGCCAGGACGACGACGTGCCGGAGGAGCAGTTCCGTCGGGTGCTGCGGCAGGACCGGGAGCTGGTGGGCGCCCTGACTCGTGCGTGGCCGCTGCTCGAACCGGCCGATCTGGTGGGCGACTTGTGGTCGGTGCCCGCGTATCTGCGGCTGTGCGCGCCGTGGCTGGAGCGCGACGACGTACGCAGGCTGCAGCGGGCCGAGCCGCAGGCGTGGACGGTGTCGGACCTGCCGCTGCTCGATGCGGCCCGGCAGCGGCTCGGCGACCCGGAGGCGTCGCGGCGCAGGCGCCGGCACGAGGCGGCGGTGGCGGCCGAGCGGGAGCGGATGGCCGGCGTGGTCGAGAACGTGATCGCGGCGGACGCGGACGGTGAGGGCGCGGTGACGATGCTGCGCGGCCGGGACCTGCAGGACAGCCTGATCGACGCGGGCGCGCTGCCGACCGCCGAACCCGACGTGCCGGCCGGGCCGTTCGCGCATGTGGTGGTGGACGAGGCGCAGGAGCTGACCGACGCGGAGTGGCAGATGCTGCTGGCGCGCTGCCCGTCGCGGAGCTTCACGATCGTCGGCGACCGCGCGCAGGCCCGGCAGGGCTTCACCGAGTCGTGGCGGGAGCGGCTTGAGCGGGTCGGTTTCGACCGGATCGACATCGCCTCGCTGAGCATCAACTACCGCACGCCGGAAGAGGTGATGGCGGCCGCCGAGCCGGTGATCCGCGAGGCCCTGCCGGACGCGAACGTTCCGACGTCGGTGCGCAGCAGCGGCATCCCCGTCGCGTACGGCACGGTCGCCGAGCTCGACTCGGTTCTGGACGACTGGC
This sequence comes from Streptomyces sp. Da 82-17, assembly GCF_046098215.1. Lineage (NCBI taxonomy): Bacteria > Bacillati > Actinomycetota > Actinomycetes > Kitasatosporales > Streptomycetaceae > Streptomyces > Streptomyces sp. Da 82-17. The sequence goes on along the minus strand of NZ_JBJURH010000011.1, from coordinate 199,929 downwards.
TCGCCGCGCACCCGGAGGGCGTGGCCTGTGTCATCGGCGCCCCGGAGTTCGAGCCGAGGCCGCGTGTGCGGTCGCTGACGCCGTCGCTGTCGAAGGGCCTGGAGTTCGACCTGGTGGTCCTCGTGGAGCCGGACTCCTTCGGCCGGGGCGTGGCGGGCGCGGTGGACCGCTATGTGGCGATGACGCGGGCCACGGAGCGGATGGTGGTGCTGCGGGGGTGAGGACGGCGGTTCCGCCGGGGGGCGGGCTGCCGGGTCGGGTCGTCAGTGCAGGGCCAGGGCCTTGCCGATCGCTTCCCTCAACTCCTGTGCCACGTCGGGCAGTTGGGCACGCGCCCACTCCCCCGCCACCGCGTGGAACGCGTGCAGGTCGCTCTCCGCGCCCGCGAGCAGCTCTCGAAGCTGTGTGACGGGGAGTTCGATACGAGGGCTGTCGTCGGCCTCGGCATCCACGGTCAACCGGACGGTGTCGCCCAGCCGTTCAGCCAGCGGCGACGGGTCGTGGCCGAAGCCCGCGCTGCCGCAGTCGAGCATCGTCCGCCAGTCGCCGCGCTCGTCGAGGCCGTTGCAGCACCCGGGTACGAGGGTCACGCCGGTGGCCGTGTCCGTGACGCGCAGCCCGCCGGGGGCGAACAGCGGGTCCACGGTGAACAGGCCGTGCAGAAGCCCGCGCAACGGGTCGTCCGGGCGCGGGAGTCGGCCGTGCTCGGGTTCGACGTCGTTGGCGGCGGCGATCGCCAGCACTGCGGCCCCGACCTCGCCGGGCCCGAGCCCACCGCCGAGGGCCAGGAACCCGTACGGCGGCAGCTCGGCCACGGGCCACAGGTCGAAGCCGGCCGTGCAGGGCATCTCCAGTACGGGCTGCATGAGGATCACCCGGGCATGATGCGGCACCGGCGGACGTGCACGCACCTGCATTGCGTGTCCGGCGCAGGAGCTCGCCGTCCCCTACGGGATCCCTGAGAGGCGTACCCCCGGTGCGGTCGGCGGCGGGCAGGATGTCGCGGTGCGGCCCCCGACCGGCAGGCTCCGGCCATGACTTCAACGCGCCCGCACCCGTTCCCCTCGGCCCGATGCGTGGCCGTCGCCGCTCTCGTCGGGAGCCTGACCGCCCTCCCTCCTGCCGAGGCGAACGCGGCCTCCTCCCGTACGGAAGCCCGCACGGCTTCCCGTACGGAATCCCGTACCGCGCTCGCCGACGGCGCCGTAGTCTCCGCGCAGGTCCTGGCCGTGCTCAGTGCCGACGAGGTGGCCGAGGCGCTGCGCGGGAAGATCGACGCCGGGCAGGTCCGGCACGGCGTGACGGCGTACCGGGTCGCGTACCGCACCCGCAACAGCTCCGGGGCCCCGACCACCGCCTCCCAGCTGGTTGTTCTGCCGAGGAGCGAGCGGCGCCGGCTCACCGCCGTGTCGTGGCTGCACGGCACGACCGTGTACCGCAAGGACGTCGCCTCCGTGAACCCGGACTCGGGCGACCGGCTCGCCGCGCTCCTGCTCGCCTCCACGGGCCGGGCGGTGTCGGCGCCCGACTACGTGGGCCTCGGCACGGGCGAGGGCTTCCACCCGTACGGGGATCCGCGCGCCACCGTCGCGGCCGCGGTCGACGGGCTGCGGGCGGCACGGACCCTCGCCCACCGGACCGGCCGGGAGCTGCACCGGGACGTGCAGGTCTCCGGGTTCTCGCAGGGCGGGCACGCGACGATGCTGGTGGGGCGGGCACTTGGGCAGGAGCGGGCCGACCCGTACTTCCGGCCCGGCGCGCTCGCCCCGGTCAGCGGCCCCTTCCACCTGTCGGCGTTCGAAGCCGCCGCGGCGGACGACGAGATCTCCAAGTCCGGCTTGTACCTGGCCTATTTCGCCACCGCCTGGAAGAAGGCGTACGGGCTCTACGGCTCCCCGTCCGACGTGTTCCGACCGCCGTACGACCGGACCGTGGAGGGGCTGTTCGACGGGCACCACACCACCGAGGAGATCGCGGGCGCGCTGCCGGGGGCCGCGCGGGATCTGTTCACCGAGGACTTTCTCGCCAAGGTGCGCAGGCCGACCGGGCTTCTCGCGGAGCGGCTCCGGCCGCTCGACCGCGCCTGCGACTGGCGGCCCGGCGTGCCGGTGGAGCTGTTCCACGGCCGCGGCGACCGGGACGTGGACTTCTCCCATTCCGCGTACTGCGCCCGCCGGTTGACGGCGAACGGCGCGCCGCACCGACTGACGGACGTCGGCGACCTGGACCACAACGCCTCGATGCGGGAGGCGCTGCCGCGGATCGTCCGCTTCTTCGAGGCGGCCGAGCGGGGACCGCACTAGGCTCGGCAGGGCGAACGGGACAGGGCATACGGGGAACACAGGCCTGGGGGAAGCGATGACGGACGGCGGCGCGGTCACGGCCGTGAGCAGCAACAGCACGTACTCCTTCACGAAGCCCAACCGGGGCAGCATCACGCTGCTCGCCGGGCTCGGCGTGGAAGGGGACGTGCACGCCGGGGTGACCGTGAAGCACCGCTCCCGGATGGCGCAGGACCCGACCTGGCCGAATCTGCGCCAAGTGCACCTGATCCACGAGGAGTTGTTCGCCGAGGTCGGGGCGGCAGGCTTCGACGTGACACCCGGCGACCTCGGCGAGAACATCACGACGCGCGGTCTCGACCTGCTCGCCCTGCCGACCGGCACGCTGCTGCACATCGGCGCGGCGGCCGTGGTGGAGGTGACGGGGCTGCGCAATCCGTGCGTGCAGATCGACGCGTTCCGGGAGGGTCTGCTCAAGCAGGTCGTCGGGCGTGACGCGTCCGGGAACCTGGTGCGCAAGGCCGGGATCATGGGCGTCGTCCGGGAAGGCGGAACCGTCCGGCCCGGCGATCCGATCAGGGCCGAACTGCCCGCCGGACCGCACCGCCCCCTCGACCGCGTCTAGCCCCACCCCGCGCGGCGCGACCGGGCCGTCAGTCGGCCACGATCCCCCTGGCCTCCAGCGCGCCGCACAGCTCGGGCCCGAGGAACTCCGAGCCGATGACCCGCTTCAGGTTGGGCAGCAGCACCAGGTCGTCGAGCGACGCCACGTCGTACAGCTCGTCCTCGCCGTCCCACACCGGCGAGCACTCCTGGTAGACCTGGTTGCCGCCGTCCATGCACAACTCCTCGACCTGTGCGAGGAGTTCGCCGGGTATCTCCAGGGCCTCGAAGTGACTCCGGGCCTCGGGCAGCATCTTGTACGCCAGGTCGTTCTTGTAGGCGTACTCCCACGGGTCGTCCTCGATGCCGAGGCTGCGCAGGTGGGCGCCCAGGTCGAAGGGCGGGGTGAGCTTCTCGTCGATGTACATCAGCTGCTCGATCACGATCAGCTTGAAGTTGAAGTCCTTGAACTCGGCCATGCGGCAAACCTAGACGACCCCACTGACAATCCCCCCTGCCCACGGGTCCACCCCGCAACCGCCGGGCGGGCCTCATCCGTTGGGCAGGATCACGGCCCGCCCGTTGATCTTCCCTTCGTGCAGCCGCTCGTACGCCCGCGGCGCCTCGTCCAGGCTGTACGTCTCCACGTGCACATCGACCGCACCGGCGCGGGCCAGGTCAAGGACCTCGATGAGCTCGGCGCGGGTGCCCCAGTACGGCGAGCAGACCTTCGCCTCGTACGGCACCGCGCCGAAGCCGACCGGGAGGGTGCCGCCGCCGAGGCCGACGATCGTCACGTCGCCCTCGACCGCGACCATCGCGCCCGCGGAGGCGACCGTCGGCGGGGCGCCCACGAAGTCGAGGACGACCTCCGCACCCCTGCCGCCGGTCAGTCGGCGCACGGCCTGCGCGGCGGACGCGTCGGACAGGACCGCCTCGTGGGCGCCGACGTCGCGGGCGAGCGCGAGCTTCTCCTCGGTCACGTCCAGGGCGACGACCCGCGCCGCGGTCATGGCGCGCAGCAGCTGGATGGCGACGTGGCCGAGCCCACCCGTGCCGATGACGACGGCCGTGCTGCCCGGCAGCAGCTTGGGCAGCGACAGCTTGATCGCGTGGTACGGGGTCAGGCCGGCGTCGGTCAGCGGCACGGCCTGCACCGGGTCGAGGCCGCCGAGCGGTACGAGGTGCCGGGCGCTGTCGACGATCATGTGCTCGGCGATGGCTCCGGGGGCGCCGAGTCCGGGCGGGCGGATGCCGAGCTCGGCGGCGCGCAGGCAGTAGTTCTCCTTGCCCTGGGCGCACATGCGGCAACTCCCGCAGCCCCACGGCCCGTACACCGCGACGGGGTCGCCGACCTCGAAGCCCGTGACGCCCTCGCCGAGCGCGGCGACCGTGCCGACGCCCTCGTGCCCGAGGGTCAGGGGCAGCGGGAAGGGCAGTTGCTCGGCGGGCCAGCTCATCACGGCGATGTCGGAGTGGCAGACGCCGGCCGCGGTGACCTTCAGCAGCACCTGTCCGGGTCCGGGCTCGGGATCGGCGACGGTGACGACCTCGGGTGCGGTGCCCACGGCGCGGTACTGCAGTGCCTTCATGACGCGTTCCTCCCGGCTGCGGCCTCGGGTCGGCGGCGGGCCGGTCGTACGACAGGGCCCAGTTCATGATGTTGCACCCGGGCGGCCACCGCACCACGACCGGCGCCGTGCCCGACCGCCTGCCCCCTCGCTCTCCTCACCCCCCTCACCCCTTCGCCCCTCTCACGGCCTCACCCCCGGTCATGGAGTGTCACGGAGTGTCTCGGGCGTCCCCCGACCAGTCCCAGCGCACCGGGTCGCCCGGACGCGGCTCGTAGAGGGCGCGGCCGCCCGCTCCGAACCGGCCGAGCTCCGTTTCGAGCGCGGCGCCGCTCGCGGTCTCCTGCGGCGTCCAGCCGGTGACGTCCAGGAGCAGTCCGTCGAGCGGGCCGGCCACCAACTGCACGTAGCTGCGGCCGGGTTGGGGGCCTCTGCGGGGGTCGTCGTGGTCCTGGCCGTAGATGCGGCCGCGGAGCAGCTCCTCGTCCCCGCCCATGCCCCTGCCCGTACCCCTGTCCATTCCCCTGTCCATGTCCATGCGCCCCAGCCTCGCAGCCGCCACTGACAACGCCGCCGGAGCGGAATAACAGGGTCCGCCTGCCGTTCACCGGGTGCGCACGCGCTCTCCACAGTTTTGACCTCGACGGAGCACCGTCAATAGGTTCGCCCTTCAAGCACCGCTGTCACCGATCGAACGGAGCCTCCCCGTGTCATCCGTCGACGCGTCCGCGTCGTACCTCCTGGCCAGCACCGACAACCCTGCGATCTCCGCTCCGCAGTGGTTGGAGGACAACCTGGGCACGCTCGTCGGCGTCCCGCTGCGCATCGTCCTGATCGTGCTCGGCGCAATGCTGCTGCGGAAGCTCGCTCAGCGGGCCATCACCCGCGTCGTGAACCGCGTACTCCAGAACAACGGCGACGAGCCGCGCCGCTCCACCCGCGGTCCCGCCGTGCTGCAGCGCGACCCGTCGCGTGCGGACGAGCGCCGTGAGCAGCGGGCCCGCACGATCGGCTCGGTGCTCAGCTCCATCGTGACCATCGTCATCGCCGTCATGGGCCTGGCCATGGTGCTCGACCAGATCGGCATCGCCCTCGGCCCGCTGCTGGCCAGCGCCGGTGTGGTCGGTCTCGCGATCGGTTTCGGCGCCCAGAGCCTGGTCGCGGACTACCTGGCCGGCATGCTGATCATGGTCGAGGACCAGTACGGCGTGGGCGACTCGGTCGACCTGGGCGAGGCGATCGGCGAGGTCGAGCACGTCGGCCTGCGCCTGACGCAGGTGCGCGACCTCAACGGCGGCCTGTGGCACATCCGCAACGGCGAGATCATGCGGGTCCGCAACGACAGCCAGGAGTGGGCCCGCGCGGTCCTCGACGTCTCGGTGGCGTACGACTCGAACCTGGAGAAGGTCTTCACGGTCCTGGAGGACACGGGTCTGGCGCTGCGCGAGAACCCCGACTTCAAGGACGTCCTGCTGGAGGACCCGTCGGTGTGGGGTGTGCAGTCGCTCAGCCCCGACGGTGTCGTGGTGCGTCTCGTCGTGAAGACGTCCCCGCTGAAGCAGTGGGCGGTCACGCGTGAGCTGCGCCGCCGCGTCAAGGAGGCCCTGGACGCCGCGGGCATCGAGATGCCGTTCCCGCAGCGCACGGTGTGGGTGCGCGGCGGCGAGGGCGCCGACTCGGACGACGAGCGCCCGTCGATCCCCGCCACGCGCTGACGCCCCCGGGCCGATAGCGCACCGCCCTTCCGGTCACCTTTCCACGGTCCCGGTCTCCCCCGCCGCGTACGGCGGTCGGGAGGCCGGGACCGGCGCGTCGGGGGTGTGTCGGGGGTCGTAGGATCCCCGCCATGAACGCCGACTCCCCGTCCCCAAGACCGGCCGTCCCCTCCCCGAGACCTGCCGTCCCCTCCCCGGGACCGGCCACCGCGGACCCGCTCCCGCAGGCCCTCACGCGTGCCTCGTTCCGCCGGCTGAACCCGATGCGCACCCCTCGGCAGATGGCGCTCCTGCCCGAGCGGGTGTGGACCGAGGCGGAGTGGGACCGGATCCGGCGCGGCTGCCGGGCCGGGTCCATGGACGAGCGGTGGAACGCCTTCGCCGAGGGCGACATCCTTTACGTGCACCGCAGTTGGACGGGTCACTGCGTCTACGAGGCGACGTTCACCCCCGTCCCCGAGGGCGGTCTGCGCATCACCGCCGCGCGGGTCGAGCAGGACCCCGAGCGCTGCAGGCCGATGGGTGACGCGTACGACCGGCTCATGCTGGAGCTGGTCGTCAGCACGATCGTCCTGGGCGAGCCGGCCGGTGAGCTGCGCGAGCGGCTGCGGAATTTGGCGGCCGAGCGGAGCAGGGCCTCGGCGCACACCGACCCGGGGCCGGCCGGCGCCGTCCTCGAACACAGCGCCCTCGGCCGGACCCCGCAGTCACCGAGCCGACCGCGGGAGTAGCGGACGTCACGTCGCGGCGGCCGAGAGGGAGCAGGGCAGGCCTGCCCGGAATCGGACCGCATCGGGGGTCGCCGTAGCCGTCGACGGTTCACTTGGCGAAGGCCGGGGCCCGGTTCGATTGCTTTGTGGCTTCACCTCTTGACTCGGGTGTTGTGACCGAGTTTGCTGCCCTCCATTCGGCCGCACCGTGGCGGCCGTCAGGGAGGGACCCCATGAACACGCGCATGCGATGCGCAGCCGCAACCTGCATCGCATCCGTCCAGCTGGTCACGCTCACCGCCTGCGGTGAGCTGTTGCCCGGCGACGAGAGCAGCAGCAGCCCGGCCGCCCGCAAGGGCGACGACGTGACGATCGGCCTGCTGCTGCCGGAGAAGGACACGGCCCGGTACGAGAAGTTCGACCACCCCATCATCGAGAAACAGGTGGAGGAGCTCACCGACGGCAAGGGCCGCCTCGTCTACGCCAACGCCGAGCACGACGCGAAACGGCAGAGCAGCCAGCTCCGCTCGATGATCGCGGACAAGGTGGACACGGTCGTCCTGGACGCCGTCGACGCCCACTCCATCGCCCCGGCCGTCCGCGCCGCGAAGGACGCGGGCGTGCACGTCATCGCGTACGACCGCCTGGCGGAGGGGCCGATCGACGCGTACATCGGCTTCGACAACCAGCTGGTCGGCGAGACGCAGGGCAAGGAGATCGTGGACGCGCTGGGGGACGCGGCGACGAAGAAGAGCAAGGTCGTGATGATCAACGGCTCGCCGACCGACCCGAACAGCGCGCAGTTGGAGTCCGGCGCCCGCAGCCGCCTGAAGCTGACGGTGACGATCGCCAAGTCGTACGACACGGCCGGCTGGAAGCCTTCGGGCGCCAAGGCCCATATGGAGGAGGCGATCTCCGACCTCGGCGCGGAGAACATCGCGGCGGTGTACTCGGCCAACGACGGCATGGCCGGCGGGATCATCCAGGCCCTGAAGGCGGCCGGGGTCAGCCCGCTGCCTCCGGTCACCGGGCAGGACGCCGAACTCGCCGCCGTCCAGCGGATCCTGACGGGCGATCAGTACATGAGTGTGTACAAGCCCTATACGGAGGAGGCCGCCACGGCCGCCGAGATGGCGGTGCGGATCTCGCAGGGGCGCAACATCGAGTTCGAGGCGATGACCTCCGACCGCGTGGACAGCCCGACGGCCAAGGACATCCGCGCGCACACGGTGGTGGTGGAGCCGCTGACGCGCAGGAACATCAAGAGCACGGTCGTCAAGGACGGCATCTTCAAGGTGTCGGAGATCTGCACGCCGAAGTACGAAGTCGCCTGCGCGGAGGCCGGGTTGACGGACTAGCCCGCCCCGCTCCCCCGGCCCTCCCGGCCCTCCCGCACCTCTGTGCCCCGCTCCACGTCCCGTACGAACACCAGCCCGTCGATCGTCGACAGACGGCCCGGGTCGAGCGGGGCGTAGCCGAACCACGGGGAGACGCGGGGAGCCGGGGCGGCGCCTGCGAGCGCGTCGGCGAGGCGGGCGGGGTCGAGCAGGACGGGGCTCCGCCGGAGGGCGTACAGGAGGCCTTCCACCGTGTCCGGGGGCGGAGCGTCCACGCCCTGGTGGCGGATCGTGCCGAGCGCGGTGGCGACGAAGGCGTACGCGTCACCGAGCCGTGCGCTCAGCAGGGCGCCCGCACTCCACCACTCGACCCGGCCCTGCCACATCTGCATGGAGCTCTTCTCCCGCTGCAGGTGGGCGTTCTGGGCGTGCACGAGCACCGGCCCGCGGGCGGCGAGAGCGCCCAGGTTGTCGGCCATCATGTGGTCCCGGATGCCACAGAGGCGCGACATGCGGGCGGGTGAGGTGTCGGCCATCGCGTGGTGGTAGCGGAGCAGGCCGACGGCGGTACGGGCGTACAGCCGGGCCGTCTCCGCCTCCTCCGGCGTGGACACGGCGGCCAGGTGCGGGGCGTGCGCGTCGAGCAGGGACGTCAACTCGTCGGCGTACAGGCGGAGTTGGATCGCCTCGGGGTGGCGGCCGATGGAGCGCGCCGGGTCCCTCATCGCCTCCGGGTTCGTCCAGGGTTCGTCGGGGCCGAGCAGTGCGTCGAGGGTTGCCGCGGTGCACGGCAGCAGGTCCGCGTCCAGGTGGGCGGCGAGGTGGGTGTGCAGTGCGGTGAGGGCCTGGCGGGGGCTGTCGGCGTGCGTGATCTCCAGCGGGCCGTCGAACCCGGCGAAGCGCAGCCGCTCCGCGGCGGGGCGACCCTCGTCCTCCGCTCGGGCGTTGAACTCCCTTGCCCAGCGGACGAGTTCACGGTTCCCGGCGTAGGCGCCCCAGCCGTGGCTGATGCCCTCTGCCAGGACCTCGTCGAGGTCACCGGCGCCGGTGGCGACGTACGCGTCGACGGCCCGGCCCCGGAGGCAGTCGCTCTCGATCGCGATCGTGCGGTAGCCCTCCTCCTCGACGAGTTGCCGGAACAGCGCGTTGCGGACGTCGAGGAGCGCGTCCTCGCCGTGGGTGGGCTCGCCGAGCGCGAGGACGCGGGGGCGGGGGCCCGGGAGCAGGCGGAGCACGGCCGCGGCGTCGAGGGAGTGGACGCCCCGGCCTGCGCGAAGGGCAGGGAGGGATGCGGTGAGGTCCGTGGTGTCGGTTGCCATGCCTTCAACGCTATCGTTGAACTTTCGGTGGAAACTTTGGCGAGCAGACTGCGGGAGATGAGCGGCTTGGGGCAGCAGAAGTCTCAAACCCGGGTTCGGCTCCGGCCCGTCGATCTGGCGCGCGAGCACGGCCTCTCCACGCAGGCGGTACGGAACTACGAGGAGGCCGGCGTCCTCCCGCCCGCCGAACGGACGGCCTCCGGCCACCGCACGTACACCCCGCTGCACGCGAGCGCCCTGCGCGCCTTTCTCGCGCTGCTTCCGGGGCACGGGCACCGCACCTCCGCATCGGTCATGCGGGCAGTGAACGACGGCACGGAGGACGAGGCGTACCGCCTCATCGACGAGAGCCACGCCCAACTCCTGGAGGACCGGCGCACCCTCGCCGCGGTGGAGAACGCACTCCGCGACCTGCACACCTCCACCGACCACGCAGACCCGCACCGCTCGACGGAACCCTCGACGGCGAGCGAACCCGGCCGGGCGGCCGCCTCGTCCTTCGTCGGACCGCTGGCCCACCGGCTCGGCGTCCGCCCCGCCACCCTCCGTAAATGGGAGCGCGCAGGCCTCGTCGCTCCGCGCCGCGACCCGCAGACCGGGTACCGCGTGTACGACGCCGACGCCGTGCGGGACGCCCGCCTCGTCCACCAACTCCGGCGCGGCGGCTACCTGTTGGAGCAGATCGCCCCGCTCGTCGAGCAGGTGCGCGCGGCCGGTGGACGCGCGCCTCTGGAGGCCGCCCTGTCCGACTGGCACGGCAGGCTCGCCGCCCGCGGCCGGGCCATGCTGTCCGGCGCCGGGATGCTGGACACGTACCTGCGGGAGCGGGGCGAACGGGACGAACGGGAAGGGACCAACTCCCGCGTTTGAACGCGAAGGCCGCCCTGTGATCGCATGAGGCGGTGATGGAGAACGGACAAGCAGAGCCCGAGGACGACCGGGCCACGACGACCCGGACGGCCGGAACGACCCGGCTTCCGGAGGCCAGGACTTCCGAGGAGCAGACCGGCCCGGACGCCGACGAGTCGAACGCCTCGCGCGAGCCCGGCAAACCCGCCGACAGCAAGCCCTCGGACAGCAAGGACGACGGCGACGGCAGCGGCCGCAAGCCGAAGAAGCGGAGGCGGACGCTGCGCCGCGTCCGCAAGACGGTCGTCACGCTGATCGTCCTGCTGGCGTTCCTCGCGATCGGCGACCGCTGGGCCGTGCTGTACGCGGAGAACGTCGCGGCGCACGAGGCGCAGAAGGCGCTGAAGTTGCGGGCCGAGCCCGAGGTGCACATCGACAGCTTCCCGTTCCTCGCGCAGGTGGCGACGGGCGATCTGGACCACGTGCAGGTCAACGTCCCCGACATCCCCGCGGGCCCGGTGTCCGTGGCGCAGGTGAAGGTCGACGTGGACGACATCGGCCTCATCAGGAGCCTGCCCAGCTCCGTCGAGGGCGTGGAGCTCGGCCGTGTGAACGGCGAGGTGTTCCTGGACTTCGCCGACCTGAACCGCGAAGTGGGCGCGTCCCAGGTGAAGTTGACGCCCGATCAGTCGTCCGGCCGGGACAACGTGGTGCTGGCGCGCGGCGACATCCCGGTGGCCGGGAAGCAGGTCCAGGTGCGGGCCGAGGCGCAGGTGCAGCGGGTCGGCGACCGCGGCGTGACGATGAAGGTCGACGACGCGCGTCTCGTCGTACCCGGGCTCCTGACGTACACGCCCGGGAAGGGCGGCGGTCTGCAGCTGGCGGCGCCCGCGGCGGGCAAGGTCGACGAGGGCGAGCTGCAGGAGGCGGCCGGGAAGCGGACGCGCGCGGACCAGCTGCTGAAGGGGCGTGCCCTGGACGCATTGGTGGAGCACCCGTCGCTGCTGAAGCCGACCGGGATCGACCCGGCGCTGATCGCGGGCCTGCGGAAGGTGCAGGAGCCGAAGGTCGCGGAGACGATGGAGTTCTCGGCGCGGCTGCCGGACGACATGCCGGTGGACCTGCGCCTGCGGGACCTGTCCGTGACGAAGGACGGTGTGCTGGCGAAGCTCTCCGGCGAGGACGTCGCGGTGCGGTGACGACCCGGCGTACGTGAAGGGGTGCCCGTGGGGCGCGGTGTCAGGGCCGCGCCCCACGGGCCGTTCTCGTGGTCACGCCCGCGGGGGCGTGGCGGTGATGCGGCGGACCGCCTCGCGGGTCAGGGCCCGGTCGTGCGGGGCCGGGTCGAGGGCGCGGTGCAGGGTCAACCCCTCGATGAGCGCGTCGAGTTGACGTGCCGTGTCCGGGTCGAAGTGCCGCTCCAGGCGCTCGCGGCTGCGGCGCATCCAGGCCTGGGTGAGCTCCCGGTACTCGGGGCGGCGCGCGGCCAGCGTGTACAGCTCCTGGGTGAGGACCAGGTCGCGGCGCGGGCCCTCGGACAGCACGTGCACGAGGTCGGTGACGGCCTCGCACGCCTCCTCGGGGCTGCCGGGCCGGTCCAGGTGTTCCTCGAAGACGGTCACGATGTGGTCCGCGAACCCGGTGAACGCCTCGCGCAGCAACTCGTCGATGCCGGAGAAGTGGTACGTCATCGAGCCGAGCGGCACCCCGGCGCGGGCGGCGATCTTGCGGTGCGAGACGCCCGCGACGCCCTCCTCGGCGATGTGGTCGAGGGTGGCGGCGAGGATGCGTGCGCGCCGCTGCGGGTCCGTGTGTCCGGTGGCCATGGCTGCCGATCCTAGGACTTCGGGAGTGCGCGGACGGTTCTGGCCGGGTTGCCGACGGCCAGAACGCCGGCGGGGACGTCCCGGGTGACGACCGCGCCCGCGCCGATGACGCTGTCGTCGCCGATGGTCACGCCGGGGCAGACGATGACGCCGCCGCCGAGCCACACGTTGTTCCCGATGATGATGGGCAGCGCCGCCTCCCACTTGTCCCGGCGGGGCCCCGGCTCCAACGGGTGGGTGGGGGTGAGGAGTTGGACGTTCGGGCCGATCTGGCAGTCCTCGCCGATGGTGATCGCGGCGACGTCGAGGGCGGTCAGGTGGTAGTTGACGAAGGTGCGCGCGCCGATGGTGATGTTGCTGCCGTAGTCGACGTACAGGGGCGGCCGCAGGTCGACGCCCTCGCCCACCTCGCCGAGCAGGCCGTCGAGGAGCTGCGCGGCCTTGTCCCGGTCCTCCCGGTAGAGCTGCTGGTACTGGGCGGCGAGCCGCATCGCGCGGTCCTGGCGGCGGCCGATCTCCGGGTCGTCGGCGATGTAGAGGTCCCCGGCGAGCATGCGCTGCAGGTTGGTCCGCGGGTCGTCGGCGAAGGGGGTGGTGGGCATGGGCTCGACGGTACACCGGGGAAGGTACGACCGTACGCTCGCCGGGGTGGGGCAGGTACCGTGCGCGCCCCGCCGTGCGGCCGTCGTGCGTCCCTCGGCCCGTTGGGCGCTGCGTGGCGCGTAACCCGTCCGGCGCAATCCCGGTCGCGACGGCGGTGCGCGTGAACGAACAGTCGAACATGACTCAAGCGCCGAACGAATCGCAGCCGCCCCCGCCGCCGCATCGCGAAGCGGCCGGGACCGAGGCCCGGGGAGCAGCCCAGGAGGAGCACCGTGGCGAGCGGCGGGCGACGCCGCCCGGGCCGCTCGGAATGCTCGCCAAGTCGGCCTGGCAGGTGGTCCTCCTCGCCGGTGTCGCCTCGCTGATCCTGGGTGTGCTCGTCCTGGTGTGGCCGGGCGCCTCGCTGCTGGCCGCCGGAGTGTTCTTCGGCCTCTACCTCCTCGTGAGCGGCATCTTCCAGCTGGTCTCGGCGTTCGGCACGCACACGTCGGCGGCCATGCGGATCATGGCGTTCATCAGCGGTGCGCTGTCCATCCTGCTCGGCCTGTTCTGCTTCCGCGGGCCGATGCAGTCGCTGCTGCTGCTCGCGCTGTGGATCGGCATCGGCTGGCTGTTCCGCGGCATCACGCAGACCATCGCGGCCCTCTCCGACCCGGAGACGCCGGCGCGCGGCTGGCAGGTGTTCCTCGGCGTCGTGAGCGCGCTCGCGGGCGTCGTCCTGATCGTGTCGCCGTTCGAGTCGGTGGCGGTGCTGACGCTGTGGGGCGGCCTGTGGCTGCTCGTCGTGGGCGTCGTCGAGATCGGCACGGCGTTCCAGGTCCGGTCCCGGGCGAAGCACATCCCGCCGGGGGCGTAGGCGTGAAGCGCGGTCGGGGCTGAATTCCCCTGGCCGTACGCGCGGTTGAACGGGACGTGGACGGCGTGTGCCGGTCGGCCGTGCTTCCCTGGAACGGACGGTGTCCCGGCCGGATTCCGCCGCGCGAAGCCCGAAGAATGACCGCGGGACCAGCCGACCCGCCGGACACCTCTTCCCCTCCCCCGGACCAAGGAGCACGGAGACCGTGACGACGTTCGTACTCTTCGACCTGGAATTCACGTCCTGGCCCGGCGCGCTGGAACGGGACTGGTCGGGGCCCGGGGAACTCCGGGAGATCGTGCAGATCGGCGCCGTCCGGCTCGACGAGGAATACGCGGTGGCCGAGGAGTTCGAGACGCTCGTACGGCCCGTGGTGAACCCGCGGCTCTCCCCGTACTTCACGGAACTCACCGGCATCGAACAGGAGCAGGTGGACCGTGAGGGCGTGGCCCCGGCCCGCGCGCTCAGCGATTTCCTGGGCTTCTGCGCGGGCCGGTCGGTGCTGTCGTACGGGAACGACATGGTGGTGCTCGGCGAGAACGTCGGGTGGGCGCGGGCGCGGGGAGAAACGCTGGAGCACAGTTGGCTGGCCGCCCGGTTCGTGAACGTACGGCCGTGGATCAATCATGTGGCGCCGACGACGGCGGACGTGAATGTCGGGCGGCTGTGGAAGGTGCTGGGGCGACCGCGGCCGGGGTCGGGGCAGGAGCACTCCGCGCTCTTCGACTGCCATTCCCTCGCGGCGGCCCTCCGCTATCTGCGGTCCACGGGGGCGACGCTGCCGGACGGGTTTCTCTGATGTCACGATCCGGCCCGTGGAGAGCAGACGCTGATCTCCAGATCCCCGTAGGCGAAGAGCCGCGGCCATCGCCGGGAGCCGCTCATGCTGCCCACGTCCCAGGGTTCGTGCCGCAGGGTCACGATGATCTGTCTGCAGACGTGGCGGGACGTCGTGGAACTTCCGCCCCAACTCTTCGGCGGTAAAAGGGAGTTCCCTGCCCGGCTCGGCCACACCGACGTCCTGGCGGGCCTGGACCGGGCCGGGTGCGCGTGGGAGCCGTATCCGCCGCTGACGTTCTCCGACCAGGTGTCGATCAGGACGGTGCCCTCGGGAGCGCTGTTCACGTTCGCCTGCCCCGACGACGAGGAACCGGGGGCCGAGGGGGCGGGCCCCGAGCCCGTGCTGAACGTCATGGGGCCGCCGGCCGACCGGCATGTGTGCCTCAAGGGCCGCCCTTGATCCGCTTCATCGTCAGGTGGGACACCACGCGCAGCACGCAGGCCTGGGCGCTGAGCTTGTCGGTCAGGAACACCTCGTACGCCGCGTGGTCGGCGACGGCGACGCGGATGAAGTAGTCGGGCCTGCCGAACATGCGGCGGAACTCGACGACTTCCTCGAAGGACGTCACCGTCTCCTCGAACTCCAGGAACGTCTTCCGGTCGTTCGCGCTCACCTCCACGTCGATGAGCACCTCCAGGCCACGGCCCAGGACTTCGGGGTCGACGACGGCCCGGTATCCGGCGATCGCGCCGCTCTCCTCCAGACGCTTCACCCGGCGCAGACAGGGCGGCGGCGTCAGCCCCACCCGCTTGGCCAGCTCGACGTTGGTCAGACGACCGTCCTGGCCCAGCTGAAACAAGATTTCGCTGTCGATCTCATCGATATGCACTTCATTGCTCATGCAGAGATCATACGGGCATCATCGGCAACCAAATTAGGCGGACTCTTTTCTAAAATTGCGGCATGCCCATACGTACACCGGTCGTCGGTGAACCTGCCCGGACCGTCGACCTGCAGCTGGTCGACGCTCCGTCGACGACCTCAGCACCACCGCCGGCGCGCGTGCCGGCCCCCTCGGCCCCGCCGGTCACCCCGCCCGCCGAGACCTCCGCCCCCGTCCAGCCCGCTCCCGTCCAGCCCGCTCCCGTAGAGCCCGCTGAGGTCCGGCCCGCCGCACTGACCGCGTTCCGGGACTCGGCCTCCGTGGGTCTGGCGCTCGTGCCGCTCGGGCTCGCCTTCGGCGTCCTGATCACCCAGTCCGGCCTGGACTGGTGGTGGGCGACCGCGTTCACCGCGTTCATCTACGCCGGGTCGTTCGAGTTCCTGCTCATCGGGCTGGTCTCGGCGGTCGCACCGCTGGGCACGGTCGCCCTGACGGCGTTCCTGGTCAACATCCGGCACGTCTTCTACGCGCTCTCCTTCCCGCTGCACCGCGTGCGCGGCCGGGCGGGCAAGGCGTACAGCACGTTCGCGCTCACCGACGAGGCGTTCGCCCTGACGACCGGCGAGCAGGCCCGCTCCTGGCCCGGGCGGCGCATCGTGTTCCTGCAGCTGTACATGCACCTGTACTGGGTCGCCGGCGCCACCCTCGGCGCCCTGCTCGGCACGCTCGTGCCCGAGGAGGTCACGGGCCTCGACTTCGCCCTGACCGCGCTGTTCACCGTCCTCGCCCTGGAGGCGATCCGGGACCGGCTCGACGACCTGCCGACGCCCGCGCTCGCCCTGCTCAGCGCGGTGATCGCGCGGGTCCTGTTCCCCTCCCAGATGATGCTCGCGGCCTGTTCCCTGTTCGTGGTGGCGCTGGTCGTACGGCACTTCGCGGGCCGGTACGTGCGCGCGAAGAACGCGGCGGCCCGGCGCTCGGCGAACGGGATCCGGTGCTCGGCCTCGGAGAACGGGG
Organism: Streptomyces sp. Da 82-17; assembly: GCF_046098215.1. Lineage (NCBI taxonomy): Bacteria > Bacillati > Actinomycetota > Actinomycetes > Kitasatosporales > Streptomycetaceae > Streptomyces > Streptomyces sp. Da 82-17. The sequence goes on along the minus strand of NZ_JBJURH010000011.1, from coordinate 183,577 downwards.
GCGGACGGGATGCCTGAGACGCCCTATCTGCTGGCCGCCGTCGCGGTCTCCGCCGCCGTCACGTGGGGTCTGCGCGCCCTGCCGTTCGCCGCGCTCGCGCCGCTGCGCGCCAGCAGCACGGTCCAGTACCTGAGTACGCGCATGCCCGCGGGCGTCATGGTCATCCTGCTCGTGTACTGCCTGCGCGACCTGCCCGTGACCGAGACGCGTGCCCTCGCCCCGGTGATCGCCCTGGCCGTGACGGTCGGCCTGCACCTGTGGCGGCGCAACGCCCTCCTGAGCATCCTCGGCGGCACGGTCGTCCATGTGGTGCTCGCCAGTGCGGTGTTCACGCACTGAAGCAGTGAACTCCCGCTGCTGAAACGGGAGTTCCGCTTCCGCCGCGGGAGTTCGGCTTCCGGGCCGCGTTGTCAGTGGGCGCGCCTAGGGTGGCCGCATGACCACTGAGACGCGCGCGGACGTGCCCGACGGCGCCCCGGCTCCGGAGCAGTTGCTGCGGAGCTGGGTCGGCGAGCTGCCCTATCGGCTGCTGCTCCTGGACAAGGTGCTGCTGCCCGACGAGAAGGCGCTGGCGCCCGACGGCGAGTGGTTCGACTTCACGCCGGGGTCCCTGGACGTCCTGGAGAGAGCCCTGTCCACGCACGTGGGCGCCGCCGCTCCCCCAGGCCCGTCCCCGGCTTCCCCGGCTGCCCCGGACTCGCCGTCGTCTTCCACCCTTTCGCCCCTTTCCGCCGAGGACCGCGCCGAGTGGGTGGCGGCGTCCGCGGCGTACGTGGGCGAGGTGCTGCTCGGTGTCGCCGGCGGGTCCTGGGGGTGGAACACCCGGCCGGTCGGCGGCGCTCCCGGCCAGCCGGTGGTGTGCCCGGACGCCGAGTTGGGGCTGTCGCCGATCGCGCCGAAGCTGCTGGTCGAGCATGCGCTGCGGACCGGTTCGGGGCAGGCGTTCGCCGGGGAGGTGGCCCGGTTGCGGGAGGCCGTCGCCGCGCTGGAGGAGCAGGTTCCGGGCTGGTCTCCGGTCAAGGCGCACACCCCGCAGGTCGACCCGGCGCCGCCGCTCGCCGAGGACCCCTTCCTGGCCCGCTGGACCGCCGAGCGGAGCGAGGCCCTGGCGGAGTGGGCGAAGGACGCGTTCGACGAGGCCTGGCGGTGGAACTTCCACCCGGAGACGCTGGACTGGCTGGAGACCGTCGTACGGCGACGCTTCGCCACGGTCGAGGAGTTCGACGCGGCGCGCGACGAGCCGTTCGTGCAGGGCGCGTGCTGGTACCTGGGCGAGGTGATCCGCCGCACCACGGGCGCCATGTGGCAGTACGTCCCGCTGGACGAGTCCGCCGAACCCGGCACCCTGGGCTCGCGGGAGCACCGCTGGACGGGACTGCCGTACGTGGCCCAGCCCGGCAAACGCCTGCCCGGCGCGGCCCAACCGCTCGGCTGCCTGCGGGAGTTGCTGCTCCCGCCCGACCCGGACCACCCGGCGGAGCCGTTGCGGGACGTGCTGTTCTGGTTCAGACCGTCCACGTACGCGTATGTCGGCGCGGTTCTGGAGGACCTGGGCATGGTGTCGGCCGCGCGGGTCGCCGAGGTCCTGGAGGAGTTCGCCCCGTACGCGCACCAGCCGTTCGGCGACCCCAGTGAAGTGTTCGACGCGCTGGAGCAGTTCGGGGTCGCGGTCTCCGCGCACGGCGACGACGTGGACTTCCTGGACGAGAGCTACGCGTTCATCCTGGACCAGGCCGCAGCGCTCACCGAAGGCTCCGTCACGATCACCGACGTACGGCTGGTGCGGGACGACCGGGACGAGGAGTGGCTGGAGTTCCGGCGCAACGGCGCCCCGGTCCGCGAACTGGTCGAGCACCTGTCGGAGGACTACCTGGACCACTTGGCCGTGCCGAGCATCGTCGGCCACGTCGACCCGGACCCGGAGGCCGACCCGCGCAGATTCCGGCTCGGCGACTTCGTACGGCTGAGAAACGCCAACTACGACACGTACATGGTGTTCGCGACGGACGAGCAGGCGGAGCGGCTGGAGAAGGTCCTAGGCGTGGAGCTGCACTGAGGCGTGGAGTGCACTGAGCAGTCGCCGTGCTCCGGTGCGGCTCGGCGATTGTTCAGTTCTGCTGAAGTTCTTGTTCGGAAACTTTCGATGGACCTACCTGCTCGCTGTCTGTGACAGTCGGATCACAGCGACCGCGACCAGCGCGCGCCCCGCACGGAAGGCAGGCCATGACCCTCGACCCGTCCCGCAAGAACGACGCGAACCCGTACGGCGGAGGCGACCCGTACGCCGACTTCCGCGACGGGGACTTCGGCTTCACCAAGCTGCCCGACCTCGCCGACCGGCGGCTCGGGGGCGGAGTGATCGCCGCCAACGACGAGTTCTTCGCGCAGCGCGAGAACCTGCTGCTCCCGCACCGCGCCGTGTTCGACCCGGAGGCCTTCGGCCACAAGGGCAAGGTCATGGACGGCTGGGAGACCCGGCGGCGCCGCGGCGCGGGCGCGGACACCCCGCACCCGGAAGCGGAGGAGCACGACTGGGCGGTGATCCGGCTCGGCGTGCCCGGCATCGTCCGCGGCGTCATCGTCGACACGGCGCACTTCCGCGGCAACTACCCGCAGCGGATCAGCATCGAGGGCGCCTGCGCCCGCCCGGACGCCGGCCCGGAGGAGCTGCTGTCGGGCGAGGTGAAGTGGGAGGAGATCGTCCCCGTCAGCGAGGTGCGCGGCCACGCGGGCAACGGCTTCGAGGTCACGGTGGAGCGCCGCTTCACGCACCTGCGGCTCAACCAGCACCCCGACGGCGGCATAGCCCGCCTGCGGGTGCACGGCGAGGTCGTGCCCGACCCGGAGTGGCTGGCGCTCCTCGGCAGCTTCGACCTGGCCTGCGTCGTCAACGGCGGCACGGTCACCGACGCCTCGGACGCGTTCTACTCCTCCCCCGGCAACACGATCCTGCCCGGCACGTCCCGCAAGATGGACGACGGCTGGGAGACCCGTCGCCGGCGCGACAAGGGCAACGACTGGATCGAGTACCGCCTGCCGGCGCAGGGCGAGATCCGTGCCGTCGAGGTCGACACGGCGTACCTGAAGGGCAACTCGGCGGGCTGGATCAGCCTGTCCGTGCGGGACGGCGCGAGCGGCGAGTGGACGGAGATCGTGCCGCGCACCCGCCTCCAGCCCGACACCCTGCACCGGCTGCCGCTGGCCGCCCCCGCCACGGCCACGGACGTGCGCCTGGACGTGTACCCCGACGGCGGCATCTCGCGGCTGCGTCTGCACGGCAGCCTCACCGAACAGGGCAGCGCCGAACTGACCCGCCGCTTCACGGAACTCACGCGCTGAGCCGAAGACGCAGACGCGGACGCGGAGACGCGCCCCGGCCGTAGCGCCGGGGCGCACCGCGCGTGGGCCGGCCGGACCCCGGGGGAGCCCGGCCGGCCCACGCGTCACGGCACAACTCCCGTACCTGGGCGGCCAGTCACCGCGCGCCCGGGGAACTCGCGCCCTTGCCGCCCGGTCACTCGTAGGAGATGTCCGAGTCCGTGAACAGGCAGGACTTTCCGTCGGGGCCGCTGCCGGTCTCCTCGGGCTCGTCGCCGGAGTCGTTGCCGGTGAAGCGGACGCAGGTCTCGATGTTCCGGTCCTCGTCGCCGTGGATGCGGATGTTCCGCAGCGTGGCCGTGTCGCCGTAGTTGGTGTTGATGCCGACGATCGACTTGCCCGGCGCGGTGATGTCCACGTCGTCGATGACGACGGTCCGCTTGTGCTGCTCGGAGCAGTTGCCGCAGGAGCGGACCAACTTGCCGAAGTCGCCGACCTGGAAGCCGCGTACGGTCAGCGTTCCGGCGCCGTTGAACTGCAGCACCTTGTCGTCGGCCTGGCGCGCGCCGCCGCCCACGACCGCGTAACGGGCCGTGTCCGAGGTGCCCTTGAAGGTGGCGGCGTCCTCGCCGACGTCCTCCCACGCCACGCCTCTCACCGCTCAGCCGAAGTCGCCCCGCCACACGTCCCGTTGGTCCCCGGAGCCGCCTCCGCTCCGGGCCTCCGCGCGGACCAGATACCTGTCCCCGTGTGCGTCGCGCCCACCTTCGGTGTGGTCGTACTGTGCGGCGAAGACATGCTCGCCGGCGGGCACGGTACGGCCCGGCTTGAGCGTCCAGCGGTAGAGCAGGCCCCCGTCCGGCGTGGCCCGTACGGTCACCGCGAAGGCGTCGGCGGGGAGTGTGCGCCAACTGCCCGTGGCCTCGGGGGCGTCGCGGCCGTCGAGCCGCACCTCGACGGTGAGTGCGGTGAGGGGCGCGCGGGCCTTGACCGTGATGTTGCTCTGGCTCCAGTACGAGGAGCTGCCGGGGTCGATGGAGCCGTCCGCCCACAACAGCTCCGCGGTTTCCGTCCGGTCGGGCGCCGGTCGGGTCGCCACCGTCCGCTGCCGCGGCTCGTCCTCGCGCACGGCCGCGGCCACGCCGTACCCGCCCGCGGCGAGAACGGCGGCCACGGCGACGGTCGCGCCCGCGACGCGCAGCCAGGGCGCGCCCGGACGTCCGGGCGCCCGGCGGCCCCGTGCCTGAGCCTGGACCTGGGCCTGGGCCTGGGCCTGTGCGGTCATGCCGTGTGCGACGCGGGCACGCATCCGCTCCCGGTCGGGTCTGTGCGCCCGCGCGGCGTCGCGCAGGCTCGCGCGCAGCTCCCGCTCCTCCTCCGCGCCCATCCGCGCCGGCTCCTCCGCTCGTCCTGGCCTCGCCCCGCCGCCGGCCGTACCACCTGCCCCGCCCGGCTCCCGTTCCAGCCCGCGCCCCTGTCCCCCGCTCCGGCCCCCGCGGCCGCGCGTCATCGCTCGCCGCCCATGGCGCTCATCCGTACGCGTTCCAGGGCCTGTCGGGGGCCGAGCAGGCGGTGCAGTTCGGCCATGCCCTTCGACGTCTGGCTCTTCACGGTACCCACCGACACTCCGAGGGCTCGGGCCGTCTCCCGCTCCGAGAGGTCGAAGGCGTGCCGCAGGACGACGCACGCGCGCTTCCGGAACGGCAGGCTCCGCAGTGCTTCCTGGACGTCGACGACGGCCGGCACGTCGGGCCCCTCACAGGCCTCGCCCCGGCCCGAGCCCCAGAAGAGGGTGACGCGGCGGCGTTCGCGGACGGCGCTGCGGATGCGGCTGCGTGCCATGTTCGCGACGACTCCCCGGGCGTACGCGGCCGGGTGTTCGGCGGCGCACACCCGGTCCCAGCGGTGCCAGAGGGCGAGCAGGGCATCGGCCGCGAGGTCGTCGGCGCCGTCCGCGTCGCCGGTCAGGAGGTAGGCGAGCCGGGCGAGTTCGGCGTAGTGCCGCTCGAAGAACGTGTGGAACTCGGCGGCCGCGTCGCCGCCGCCTCTGACGCCCCTCATGGCCCCTCGCCCACCCCGCCCATCTCGTCCACCCGGCCCACCCCGTCGACGCCTGCGCCCTCAACGACCGCCGGACATCCGCCCGTTCGGTATCTCGTACGACGTCTCTGATTACGAACGCGAAACGGTAGGGGCCTGTCGCGTACCGGTCAACCGCAGGGGGTGCAACGCGGCCATCAGTCGCGGGAGTTCGGGGCTGGCGCGGAGACCCGTGTATGCAGCACCCTTTCCGCAGCGGCACCTCACCTCGTACGCCGGGCCCTGTGGCGGCGTACGGGCGGGGTGGCGCGCCCGAACGTCCACGAGCCCGTGAAGGAACCACCCGTTGAACACCGGCAGTTACTTCGAGCCCATCGACGAGCACCGCTACAAGCCGACCGCGCACGCGAGCGGTGCGTGGGACGTCGACGAACAGCACTTCAGTCCGCTCGGCGGGCTGCTCGTGCACGCCGTCGACCGGCATCTCGCGGAGCGGGAGCGGCCCGACGACGGGCTGGTGATCTCCCGGATCGGCTTCGACATCCTCGGGCGGCTCGCCCTGGACGAGGTCGAGGTCCGCGTGGAGTCGCTGCGGCCCGGCCGCACCATCGAACTCCTCGAGGCGGTGGCGCTGATCGCCGGGCGGCCGGTCGTCCGCGCGCGGGTGTGGCGGCTCGCCGCGTCCGACACCGCGGCGGTCGAGGGTGGCGCGGCGGGCCCGCTCACGCCGCCGGAGCAGGTCGCGCCGTGGGAGATGAAGTCGGTGTGGCCGGGCGGGTACATCGCGTCCATCGACGTGCGCCCGCTCGCGCCGCCGCAGCCGGGTCGTACGACGGCCTGGATCTCCACGCCGCTCGACCTGGTCGCGGGGCAGCCGAGCAGCGCACTCGCCTCGTACGTGGCGCTGGTGGACACGGCCAACGGGATCGCCGTGCGGCGCTCGCCGACCGAGTGGATGTTCCCGAACGTCGACCTGACGCTGCATCTGCACCGGCAGCCGGTCGGCCGGTGGACGGGCCTGGACACCACGGTCACGTTCGGGCCGACGGGGCAGGGGGTGACCAGCACCGTCCTGCACGACGTGAAAGGCGCGATCGGACACGCCCAGCAGATCCTGACAGTCCGCCCGCTCTGACCCTTCTCGGCGTATCACGTGCAACTATCATCGAAAAGGTAGGCGACGGAATCTGCGCAGGAGTACGGATGACATCCTCCCCCGTGAACTCCCACAATGAATGGGACCCGCTGGAGGAAGTCATCGTCGGGCGACTCGAAGGCGCGACGATTCCGTCGAACCACGATGTGGTGACGTGCAACATTCCGCCGTGGGCGGCGCGTTTTCAGCGGCTCGCGGCGGGATTCCGTTATCCGCGGATGATGGTGGAGCGGGCGCAGGAGGAGCTCGACGGATTCATCGAACTGCTGCGTTCGCTCGGCGTCACCGTGCGGCGCCCGGAAGTGGTCGACCACCGCCGCCGCTTCGGGACGCCCGACTGGTCGACGCGCGGTTTCTGCAACACCTGTCCGCGCGACAGCATGCTGGTGGTCGGCGACGAGATCATCGAGACGCCGATGGCGTGGCCGTGCCGCTATTTCGAGACCCACAGCTACCGCCCGCTGCTCAAGGAGTATTTCCGGGCGGGTGCGCGCTGGACGGCGGCGCCGCGCCCGCAGCTCACCGACGAGCTGTTCGTGCCGGGTTTCCGCACGCCGCAGCCGGACGAGCCGATGCGGTACATCCTGACCGAGTTCGAGCCGGTCTTCGACGCGGCGGATTTCGTACGGGCCGGGCGCGATCTGTTCGTGACGCGCAGCAATGTCACCAACGGCCTGGGAATCGAGTGGCTGCGCCGGCATCTCGGGCCGGAATTCCGGATCCACGAGATCGAGAGCAGCTGCCGCACGCCGATGCACATCGACACGACGTTTCTGGTGCTGGCGCCGGGAAAGGCGCTCATCAATCCCGAGTACGTGAATCCGGACCGGCTGCCGGCCGTACTCGACTCGTGGGACATCCTGGTCGCGCCGGAGCCCGAGCCCATCGGGGATCAACTCCTCAAGTTGACGTCGCTGTGCGGGAAATGGCTCAGCCTGAATGTGCTGATGGTCGACGAGAAACGCGTCGTCGCCGAGCGGCATCACACGAGCATGCTGCGCGCCCTGGAGAAGTGGGGATTCGAGCCGATCCCCTGCGACCTGCTGCATTACGCGCCGTTCGGCGGTTCCTTCCACTGCGCGACCCTCGACGTCCGCAGACGTGGCGAGCTGGCGTCGTACTTCGACTGAGGTCCGCCGACTTCGCCTGAGCCCCGCGCCTCACACGTCCTCGACTGCGGCCCGCCACCCCGGGGTTGAGCGCTCCCACCCGCCATGTGAGGCTGACCCGCATGACCACGCGCACCCTCCCCCGCCCAGCCGGGCGTCCCGGCGCCCGCAGCATGTCCCGTACGGCCCGGAGCGCGGCCTTGGTGTGTGCCGTGCCCGCGCTGCTCGTGCCGTTGCTCACCGGGTGCGGGGGCGGCGCGGCGGGCGGGGCGCAGCCCGGCGAGTCAGGCGCGAAGCCCGCGGCCACGGAGCCGGCCGTGCCGAAGGAGAGCCGGGCGCCCGCCGCGGGCGAGGGCACGAAGGACCCGGACGACGTGAACGGCGACGGCCACCGCGACCTCCTCGTTCCCGTGCAGGTCGGCGCGGCCGACGACCCGAACGCGGCCCAGCGCGTGGCCGTCGTGTTCGGCTCGTCGCAGGGCCTCGACCCGGCGACGCGCACGGTGTACGGGCGGACGGACCTCGGGCTGCCCGCGTCGGTCGAGGGCAGTGACCGGAACTCGCTGTACTCCGGCGAGGTGGTCACCGCCGACCTGGACGGGGACGGGTTCCCGGACTTCGTGACGACGGTCGCCGGTGCGCGGGCCTCCGACGGGCAGGTGTCCGCCGCACGCATGGTCCCGCATGTCACGTGGGGCGGCCCGACCGGCCCGAAGCGCGGGTCGGCGGCGACGCCGGTGCCGCTGCCGCAGGACGTGGCGAAGCTCGGGGTGACCTCGCTGGTGCGCGGCGACTTCGACGGGGACGGGCACCACGACCTCGCGGGCATCGCCCAGAACGAGGGCACCCGACCGGTCCTCCTGTACGGCCCGTTCACACGGTCCGGGGCGCCCGCGCGGACGGACACGAGCCTGCCGACGGCCGACGGGACGCTCGTCGCCGACGCCGTCGACCCGTCGGGGAAGCCGCGGGCCACGTCCCTGCTCGTGCAGCACGTGAACGACGGCGAGCAGTCCGGCAACACCCTGTTCCGGGCCCGCGAGGGACGCCGACTCACCGCGCGCGGCGAGGAGTTGCGGGTCGGCAGCGCGCACGCGTTCGGCGACTTCGACGGCGACGGCGTACGGGACGTGGCGATCGGCGACGACGGCGGCCGCAACAACGAGCCGGGATACGAGACGGAGGCCCCGGACGTGGCCGGTTCCCTCGCCGTGTACCCGGGCAAGGGCGGCGCGCCCGTCACCCACCGGCTGCCGAAGCCGCCGAAGAGCGGCACCACGGACTACGGCCCCGGCGGGTATGTGGCCGCCGACCCGGACGGCGACGGCCGCGACGGCCTCCTCGTCGCGACGTACGAGGGTGCGACGCTGATCGACGGGGAGCGGCGGACGAACATCCTGCGGGAGGGCCCGGCCGAGAGCGGCGGCGAGCGGGTCCCGGCGAAGTGGCGGCACGCACGCCCCGCAGGCGCGGGTGACTTCGACGGTGACGGCAAGGACGAGCTGGTGCTGCACTGGGCGGCGGACGGCCTGTTCTCGCTGTACGGCGACAATCCGACGCACTGGTGGATCACACGCGGCACGACGGCGAAGGACCAGACGTCGTTCAGCACGGTGGGCCTCGCCCGCCCCTGAAGTCCTCGACTCCCCTTCCGCGTACGGCAGTTCAGGCCGCCGGGGAGGGTTTTTCCGGCGCCTCCGCGGCGACCGGACAGTCCGGCAGATCGACATCGGCGCTGACCTTCTCCCCCATGCGCAGCATCGCGTCGAGGAGCAGCCGCCGGGACAGCAGTGTGTTGCGCAGCCACAGGCCGGTCGCGGTGCCCGGGGCGAGGAACCTGCCCGCGCGGTCGCCGCCGGTCTGGCAGCCCTCGGCGTACTTGCGGAGCCTCCGTTCGTACGCCGTGAACGCGGCCCGGTGGTCGTCACGGTGCCGGGCGAGTTCCCCGGCGAGGACGTACGCGGCTACGACGGCCGTGCCCGTTCCCATGCCGCCGAGGGTCGCACCGCAGGCCGCGTCGCCCACGAGCGCGATCCGCCCCGTCGACCACCTCGGCACGTCGGCGCGGCTGATGGAGTCGAAGTACAGCTCGGGCGCCCGGTCGAGCGAGCCGAGCAGCCGTGGCGTCTCCCACCCCATCCCGGCGAAGGCGTCCTTCAGGATCTGCTTCTGCCCCGTCAGATCGTGGCGGTCGTACGCGAGTCGGGGCGAGGCGAAGACGAAGAAGGCGGTCGCCCGGGTGGGGTCGCGGTGGTCGACGCCGACGGAGGCGAGGCGGCCGGGGACGTTGTGGCCGACCGAACCCTCCCGCACGTCCAGGTAGTTGGGGAGGCTCCAGGTGGCCGCGTAGTGACCGAGGTGCGTGACGTACTGCTCCTCCGGCCCGAAGGCGAGGCGGCGGACGGTGGAGTGCAGTCCGTCGGCGCCGACGACCAGGTCGAAGTCGCGCGAGGGGCCGTGCCGGAAGTCGGCGCGCACACCGGTGGCCGTCTCGGTGAGGGCGGTGACGGTGTCGCCGAAGACGTACTCGGCGCCGGGCAGGCTGCGCTCGTACAGGATCTCGGCCAGATCGCCGCGGAGCACCTCGATGCGGCCGCCGGCGAACTCGGCGGGCAGCCGCAGCAGCGTCCGGTCGGCGGCGTCGACGAAGCGGATGGGGCTGCCGCCGGTCTGGCGGCGGCGCAGCTCGGGGAGCAGGCCCATGCGGTCGAGGACGGTGAGGTGGGCGTCGCTGCGGAAGTCGACGGCCTGACCGCCCGCGCGCAGGGCGGGGGCGAGTTCGACGACGGTGGGGCTGAAGCCGTGGCGGCCCAGCCAGTAGGCGAGCGCGGGCCCGGCGATGCTCGCGCCGGATATCAGGACGGTCCTGTTCACGGGCGGTGGTCCTCCCTCTGCGACGGGCGGGGTCTCCCCCGCCGAGAAACCGTGTCCGGCGGACACGGTAATTACTGTGTACGGTAGACACAGAACGCTCGCCGCCGCAAGAACCGCAGGCGGCGAGCGGTTCACGACAGGCGGCGGACAGAGGCAGGGCACTCCCGGAGCACCAGGGCGTGCCGCACCGACGGAGGCGGGGTCATGAGCGGCGACCACAGCAAGGCGACCCGGCTCCTCTGGGGCCCGCACACCCGGCCCGCGCGCGGCCCGCGCCCGACCCTCGACCTCGACCGGATCGCCGCCGCGGGCGTCGAACTGGCCGACGCGGACGGCCTGGCGGACCTGTCGATGCAGCGCGTCGCCGCACATCTGGGCGTCACGAAGATGGCGCTGTACCGGTACGTGCCGGGCAAGGCGGAGCTGGTCGCGCTGATGGCGGACGCGGCGATCGGCCCCTGCCCCGCCCCGACCGAACCGTCCGGCGACTGGCGCGCTCAACTACGTTCCTGGGCCGTCGAGTTGTACGCCGCGTTCCGGCGGCACCCGTGGATCCTCGACGCGACGGTCGGCCCGCGTGCGCTCGGGCCCGCCGAGCTGTCGTGGCTGGAGCGGATCGTCGCCACCCTGGACGGCACCGGCCTGAGCGGCGCCGAGCGGATGGACGCGGCCGTGCTGCTCAGCGGTCACGTACGGGCCCTCACACAGCAGGCGCGCGCCGCCGGGCCGTCCGGGAACGCCGAGGAGCAGCTCGGCGCCGCCCTCGGGCAGCTGCTCCAGGAGCACGGCGAGCGCTTCCCGGCGCTCGGCGCGGCCCTCGCGTCCGCCGTGACGGACGAAGAGCAGGACCAGGCGTGGGAGTTCGGCCTCGACCGCATCCTGGACGGGCTCGCGGTGCTGATCGAGCGCCGCGCGAAGGAAGCGGAGCGGAGCGGCTGAACGCCCCCGCGGGCGGACCGGAACCACCTTGCCTGACGGCCCATCAGGCCCTGACCTGACACTTCGTCACTTCAGGTTCTGGTCAGGGCTTTTCCCGGATCGCGACGGCCGCTCGGGGCGAGCCGGAAGACTTTGATCCAGATCCGCCGTACCCATGGCTCCTTGACGTTCCGTGGTGCATCCTGCGCCCACCCAGACGAGCGAGGAGGCTCCAGATGGAGTTCGGCATCTTCCTGAACGGATTCGTCCCGGGCCCGGCCGCGCACGACCGGCCCTCCGAACACCTGGCCCTGATGCGGGAGTTGGACCTCGCGATCAAGGCGGACAAGCACAACTGGAAGTACGCCTGGTTCGGGGAGCACCACTCGCTCACCGAGTACAGCCACATGTCGGCGCCGGAGGTCCTGATGGGCTACGTCGCCGGGAAGACCGAGCGCATCCACCTCGGCACCGGCATCAACAGCCTCTCGCCGCGCAAGGAGCACCCCGTCCGGTACGCGGAGCGGGCCGCGATGCTGGACCACATCACCGAGGGCCGCTTCGAGTGGGGCACCGGGCGGGGCGCGGGCAGCCACGAGGTGGCGTCGTTCAACATCATGGACACGTCCTCGACGAAGGCCGAGTGGGACGAGGTCGCCCCGGAGATCGTGCGCATGTGGGAGCAGTACGACTACTCGTTCCAGGGCGAGCACTTCACCGTGCCGACGCCGCACAACATCCTGCCGAAGCCGTACGGGCACTCGCACCCGCCGATCTGGATGGCCTGCGGCAACCCGCCGTCGTTCGCGAAGGCCGGTTCGCTCGGGATCGGGGCGATCGCGTTCAACTTCGAGCCGATCTTCGAGCTGAAGGGGCGGATCGACGCGTACAAGGAGGCCGCGGCGAATCCGGTCGAGGTCCTCGGCGACTACCAGAACAACAACGTGATGATGACCAACACGGTCATCTGCCTCAACGACCGCAAGCGGGCCCGCGAGATCGCCATGAACGCGGGGCTCGGCTATCTGGTGACACTCGTCAACCTGTACCACGACACCATGCCGAAGTCGCTCGACGCGATCACCTGGCCCCAACCCCCCATCGCGCTGGGCCAGTTGGGCGGCGAGGAGATCCTCGACGAGGTCATCAAGGCCGGCATGATGCTGTGCGGCACGCCGGAGGAGGTGTGCGAGCAGGTGGCCGCGTACCAGACGGTGGGCTGCGACCAGGTGGTGTTCGGGCTCACGGGTGGCATGACGTTCGAGGAGCACCTGGAGATGCTGGAGGTCTTCGGCGACCAGGTGATCCCCGAGTTCGACAAGAACCCGGAGCACTCGACGGCCGTCTACCGCCGGAACGCGCAGGGCCCCAAGTACCCCTCGCACAACAACCCCGTCCCGGCGGACCTCAGGCACACGGTGATCCCGGAGAGCGCGATCCTGCCCCTGCAGCAGTGAGCGACCGGGGCGGGCGACCACCGGCGGGGGGGGGTGAGGCCCCCGCCGGTGCACGGCCTGCTCGCGTCCCGGAGCCCCGGCCGGGGGCGGCCGCGGGTTCAGCCGAACATGCCCGGCTGGTAGTCCCCGGCAGGGTTGCGCACGATCACATTGAGGCGGTTGTACATGTTGATGAGCGCGATCAGTGAGACGAGGGCGGTGAGCTGCTCCTCGTCATAGTGCTTCGCGGCCTCCGCCCAGGCCTCGTCCGTGACGCCGCCCGCGCCGTCGGCGATCCGGGTGCCCTGCTCGGTGACCTCCAGGGCGGCCCGCTCGGCCTCGGTGAAGACGGTGGCGTCCCGCCAGGCCGCGAGGAGGTTGAGGCGGAGCGCCGTCTCACCGGCGGCGGTGGCGTCCTTGGTGTGCATGTCGGTGCAGAATCCGCAGCCGTTGATCTGGCTGGCGCGGATCTTCACCAGCTCCTGCGTCGCCTGGGGCAGCGCGGAGTCGGTGACGACCTTGCCCGCCGAGTTGATGTGCCGGAAGACCTTCGGGCCGACGTTCCCACCGAAGAGAGGCAGACGCGCTTCCATGATGAACTCCTGTGCCGTGTAGGGATGTTGACAACTGAGCCGGTGTCGGCGCCGCCTCGGGCGCCGTGTGCCGCCTTCACCCCTACGACGGACCGCACGCACCGCGATGTGACATCACCCGATGTGACCTGCGTCTCACGCCCGGTCGGCGTTCAGGTCGTACGGCCGCTCCTTGACCTGAACCTTGGTTGAAGTCCTACGTTTCGAGGACGTCGCCGACCGAGGCGTACGGAACCGACAGGCAGAGGTGGGGTCACGATGCGGGCGATTCAGGTGCGGGAGTTCGGCGGTCCGGAGGTGCTGCGGATCGCGGACGTTCCCGACGCGGAGGCCGGGCCGGGGCAGGCCGTCGTACGGACCGAGGCGGTGGACGTCATCTACCTCGACACCCTGCTGCGCAACGGCTGGGGCGGCGACTTCTTCCCGATCGAGCCGCCGTACGTGCCCGGCGGCGGCGCGGCGGGCACGGTGACGGCCGTGGGCGAAGGCGTGGACCCCGCGCTCGTGGGCCGGCGGGTCGTGGCCCGGGGTGCGGGGGCGTACGCCGAGCGGTTCGCGGCAGCCGCCGACGAGCTGGTCGAGGTGCCCGACGCCGTGACCGCCGTGGACGCCGCGGGCCTGGTCCACGACGGGGTGACGGCGCTCTCCCTGGCCCGCACCGGCAAACTGGTGCCCGGCGAGTGGGTGCTGGTCGCTGCCGCGGCGGGCGGCGCGGGTTCGCTCCTCGTGCAGCTGGCGCGGGACGCGGGCGCGCACGTGGTGGCCGCCGCGCGCGGCGAGCGCAAGCTGGCCCTGGCCCGGGAGCTGGGCGCGGACGTCGTCGTCGACTACTCCGTGGCGAGCTGGCAGGAGCGGGCCCGTGAGGCGACCGGGGGCGCGGGCGTCGACCTGGCCTTCGACGGCGCGGGCGGCCCGCTCGGCCGTGCCGTGTTCGAGGCGGTCGCGGACGGCGGCAGGTTCCTGACGTACGGCACGGCGGGTGGCGGTTTCGCCGACATCGACCCGGCGACCGCCGAGGCGCGCGGCGTACGAGCCGTCAACACTCTGGAGGACGGCCCGCACCCTCCGGCCGTGGTGCGCGAACTCCTCGGCGAGGCACTGCGGTTGACGGCTCAGGGGCGGATCCGTCCGGCGATCGGGGCGACGTTCCCGCTGGAGTGCGCCGCCGACGCCCACCGGTCCCTGGAGGCGCGGGCGACGGTGGGCAAGTCCCTCCTGCTGCTGTGACGTCACCTCAAGGCCCCTGTGCACACGGCTCTTTGACGGGTGGTCAGGGCTCGATGCCCACTCCCTCGATGCCGCTCCACGCCCGCTCCTGCTCTGCGGTCATCGCGGGCCAGTCCGTGCCGCCGGGCCGGGGGCGGACCCGGGAGGCGTACGGGGCGGGGCGGTAAGCCGGGTCGTAGAAGCAGCCCGTGCCGTACCGTGCGTCGAAGGCGGGGCAGGACGCGGCGACCGAGCGGGGTGTGGGGCGGTCGCCGGTGCGGGCCCAACGGTCCAGGGCCGCAAGGGAGTTGGCGTACTCGGCGGGGCTGAGACCGCTGTGCTCGCGCTCCTCGGTGAAGGTCTGCACGAGGTGCTCGTCCCGGCCCGCGCCTTCGAGGGTGGCCCGGTAGGCCGACTCGTGCTCGACGAACGCGGTCGGGTCGTCGATCGCGTGCAGCGTGAGCACGGGCACCGTCGCCTCGCCCGTGAGGTCGCTGTCGTACGACAGGTCACGGCGCGCGGACGGGTCGGCGGCGAAGCGTGCGACGCCCGCGTTCAGGGCCGCGTCGTCGTGCGAACCCGTGTACCGGACACCGCGGTTGCCGAACGGGTTCCGGCCGTCGAGGCGTTCGTGGACGATGTCGCGGAAGGTGAACGTCGCGAACCGGAGGTGCGACTCCAGGGCGCGTTCCGGGATGCGGGTGACGGCGAGGATGTCGTCGAGGTTGCGCTGCTGCCGCTCGGTGCGGTCGGCGGGGGCGGAGGCGAGGCCGGTGCACTCCTGGAGGCGGGCGCGCAGGTCGGCGGAGGTCAGGGCGGAGTCGGCGGGCAGCCCCTGCCACAGCGGGTACTGCGGCTCGTCCGGGCGCGGGTGGTTGCGGCAGTAGTGCTGGTAGACGACGCGCAGGTCCACCCGGTGGTCGTAGCCGCGCGAGCCGCCGCCGAGCACGCCGTTGGTGAGCAGCACACCGTCGTACGGGCCGCGCGCCCCGTGGCTCTCGGCGGCCTTCGCGGCCACGTTGCCGCCCCACGACTGGCCGTGCAGATACGTGCGGCGCGGCGTTCCGAACGCGGCGACGAACGCGCGGCGTGCGCTCTCCGTGTCGGCGACGGCCATCCGCGTGCCGTAGCCGCCGCGCCGGTAGGACGAGCCGACCCAGGCGTACCCCTCGTCCACCATCACCGCCCACCGTCCCAGGTCGTCGACGCTGCGCTCCGGGTCGGAGGCGTCGCCCAGGTCGGGGCCGCCGTGCGCGTGCACGACGAGGGAGCCGTTCCAGTCCTGAGGCACGGCCATCGCGTAGTGCGCCCCGTTCGCGTCCGTCCCCGTCCAGCACCTGGCCTGCTCCGGCACGCCGTCCGGGCACGCGGCGGGCTGCGGCGCCCGTGCCCCGCCCGGTTCGGCGGCGTGCGCGACGGGCGCGTTGCCGAGCGCGCCGAGCAGGGCGGTCGCGAGGACACCCGCGAGCACGGCGGGACGGCGGCGGCTTCGGGTATGGACTGCGGCGTGCGGGTGCGGCATGGCGGTACGGCTCCTGCGGCTCGGGGCGGATGGGGAGGGAACACCGGTCATGGGGGGGAGGTCACCGAGCCGGGATGGTAGGAACCGCCGCGGGGCCCGGCCAGAGGTCGGGGCGTTGCGTTCATAGTGTTCGGGCGGACCGTCCGGCGAACGTGCCGCACAGCTCAGCCCGCGACGCCCAACTCCCGTACCGGGACTGGGGTTTACCCCACCCCGAAGGGGGTGGCTCTCCGGCTCGTGCCCGCACCCGCCCCGTCCCTACGCTCCCCTCATGCCGAAGCGCAGCACGCACCTCGCCCTGGCCCTCGCCGTCACCACGGCCACCGTCCTGACCGCCACCGCCGTCACCACCGGCGCCGCCACCCCCAGCGGCTCGGCCTCCGCGCCCCGGTCGGCGGCGGCCGGGGCGCGTCCCGTCGTGCACACCGACAAGGGTGCCGTGCGCGGCGTCGCGGACGGCGCGGTACGGGTGTTCGCGGGCATCCCGTACGCCGCCGCCCCGTCCGGTGCGCGCCGCTGGTCCGCGCCCGCGCCGGCCGCCCGGTGGCGGGGCGTACGGGACGCCGCCGCGTCGGGCCCTGCCTGCCCGCAGACCGGGAGCGTCCCGCCCGCCGGGCCGTTCTCCGACGACGAGGACTGCCTGTCCGTCGACGTCACCACACCCCGCGACGCGGCACGGAAGGCGCGGCCCGTCATGGTGTACCTGCACGGCGGCGACCACACGGACGGCGCGGGCTCCCGGCACGGCGCCCGCCGCCTCGCGGCACGCGGCGACGTGGTCGTCGTGACCGTCAACCACCGCCTGGGAGCGCTCGGTTACCTCGCCCACCCGGAACTGGAGCAGGGCGGCGCCGAGTCCGGCAACTACGGCTTCCTCGACCAGCAGGCCGCGCTGCGCTGGGTGCGGAGCAACGCCGCCGCGTTCGGCGGTGACCCCGGCAACGTGACGCTGTTCGGCGAGTCCGCCGGGTCGTACAGCACCTGCGCGCACCTGGTCGCCCCGTCGTCGGCGGGCCTCTTCCACCGGGTCATCAACCAGAGCGGTCCCTGCCTCGGCACCCAGGGCCGCACCACCCGCGAGCAGGCACTGCGCCAAGGCACACGCACGGTCGCGGCGCTCAAGGCCGACCCCGAGGTGGAGAACTGGCGCACCGCCCCTGTCGACCGCCTGACGCACCCCTTCGGCACCGGCCCGTCCTACTCCCCCGTGTACGGCGGCCGACTGCTGCCCCGTACACCCCAACAGGCCCTTGAGAAAGGGGAGTTCGCGAAGGTGCCCGTGCTGCAGGGAGTCAACCGGGACGAGCAGCGGGCCATGGTCTACGGGATGGAGCGCGCCAAGCAGGCCGAGACCGGCGACCCTCGCGCCCGGCTCACCGAGGCCGACCTACGGCACCACCTGGAGTCCCGCTTCGGCGCGCGCGACACGGCCCGCATCATGGCCCGCTACCCGGTCACGGCGTACGACGACACCCCGGCCCTGGCCCTCGCGGCGGCGCTCACCGACGCGACGTACGCCCGCGACCTGGTCGACGCCAACCGCGCCCTGTCGCCCCAAGTCCCCACGTACAACTACGAGTTCGCGGAGCGGACGACGCCGTGGTACGCGGATCCGGCGTTCGAGCGGCCGAGTTTCCCGGCGGGCGCGGGGCACACGTTCGAGCTGCCGTACCTCTTCGAGCTCGCCGAGTTCGAGCCGCTCGACCCGGCGCAGCGCGCACTGTCCGACGCGATGATCGACATCTGGACGGGCTTCGCCCGCACCGGCCGCGCCCCCTGGCGGCCCGGCACGCCCGCCGAGCCGCACACCCGCGCCCTCGCGTCCGGGCCCGGCGGCATCCGCCCGGTCGACTTCGCGCGGGAGCACCGCTACGACTTCTGGACGTCGCTGCGGCCCTGACACCCGCGGCGCGCCCGGCCGCAGCCGCACGCCGGGCGGCGGGCCCCTCGTGCGGGCGCGGGGCCCGGCCCTGGCAGGATGCCGGGACGGACCAGGAACGACATCCCGAGGAGCAGACCGTGGCCGGTGTACGTCCCCTCTCGTCCGGCGCCGGACGGCGGCGGTCGGATCTCGCGCGCGTCAAGGCGTGGTGGCGGACGCTGGGCGGCGACGGATTCGTGGCGCTGCCGCCGCCGACCCGCGGCCGGTACACGCAGAGCGACGGACACGAGGACGCCGCCGAGCTGTTCGGGGAACGCGGGATCGCGGCGGGCACGTCGTTCGCGTACTGGCACTGGCAGTCGCAGCAGGCCTTCGACCGCGACGGCGCGCTCACCGGCCCCCTGAACCTCCACTGGGGCGGCGACCACGCGACCGTCGCCGCCGGGCTCGGCACGGGCCCCGACGGGTACCGGGTCGTCGACGGCGGACCGCAGGGCGCGTTCCAGCTCGACAGGGTCACCCGGCAGGACGCCGACGGCCTGCCCGACCCGCAAGACCCGCATGGCGTACGGCAGTTCCTCGACCGGGTCGAGGTGCCGCTGCACGACGCCTGGCCGGCGGACGGCCGCCACCCGCTCACCGCCCCCGAGTCCCGCTGGCTGCACGCCCGCCTCCGGGAACGGCCGCTCGACCTGGCGTCCGCCGAACGGGTCGCGCGGGCCCTGGAGGCACGCGAGGCGTTGTCGTACGAC
The DNA here is from genome assembly GCF_046098215.1 of Streptomyces sp. Da 82-17. Classification (NCBI taxonomy): domain Bacteria; kingdom Bacillati; phylum Actinomycetota; class Actinomycetes; order Kitasatosporales; family Streptomycetaceae; genus Streptomyces; species Streptomyces sp. Da 82-17. The sequence goes on along the minus strand of NZ_JBJURH010000011.1, from coordinate 164,771 downwards.
GAGGTCGAGGCGCTGCTGCCGGTCTGGCGCGCGGAGTACGCGGCGCTGCCCACCCGCTGGGGCGGCTGGCGGGCGCTGCTGCACGGACTGCTGCGGCACGACCACCCGCAGGCCTGGGAGGCCGTGGACGCGGTCGGTCCTGAGGCGTGCGGCGTGCTGCGGTTCTTCCCCGGCGAACGGTCCCTCACCGCCGTACGCGCGCTGGCGCGGACGGCCCTCGACGCCGGCAGCGGCGGCAACGCGCGGACCGCCGTCACCGTGTGGTGGGAGCTGCACCGCGCGCTGCACGAGCCGGACCCGGTGCGCGCGGCGACGGCCCTGACCGAGGAGTTCACGGCGGGCCCCACCCCGGCACGGGCCTGCCGCGCCCTCGCCGCCGCACTCCACCAGGACGCGGTCGAGACGCGGCGCGGGGAGGAGGGCGGCCCCGACGAGCCCCGCGGGCCGTCGCAGCCGTCGGAGTTCGCCTCGCTCGCCTCCGTACGCCTGGCCCTGGACGACCGGCTGCCGCGCGAGCTGCGGGCGGCCGCCGCGGAGGCGGCGTTCGACGTGGGCGCGCGGGTGCGCGAGGACGTCGGGCGGCTCGGCCCCGGGTACGCCGACCGGACCGGCACGGACGCGGCCGAAGCGCTCGCCCTGGCCGACCGGTTCACCGCCGAACGCGACGGCCTCCTCGCCGGCACGGGGCCCGAACTCACCGGCTACGAGGGCAGGTTGTGCGACGTGTGGCACCGCTACCGCACCCTCTCCCCCGCCGACGTCCGCTGGCTGAAGGACCGCGTGGCCGACCCGGCGACCGAGATGCAGGGCCTCGGCTTCTGCCTCGAACTCCTCTACGCGCACGGGGCCGCAGGGCCGGAAGAGGTGGAGGCGCTGCTGCCGCGCTGGAAGAAGGAGCTGACGAAGCAGTACCGCACCACGTACACCGAGTGGCGGCACCCCCTCGTCACCCTCACCTGCCTCGCCCTCGACCTGGGCCATCCCGTCGCCGCGGACCTGCGGGCCTGGTGGGCCCGGCCCAAACCGCTGTGGAAGCACCCGCTGCGCCTCCTCACCCACCTCGGCGCCCCCGACGAGGCGAAGGCCGCCGAGCTGTGGGACCACATCGCCTCCGGCGAGCACGACACGGGCCACCTGATGACGTGGGTGCTGCTCCGCGCCCGCCTGGACGGCGAGCACCCGCTGCGCATCGCCGACCGCCTGATCGACGCGCCGGGCGTGCGGCGGTACGTGATCGAGCATGTGCTGCTCGGCGTCGCCGACCCCGCGCAGCCGCTCTGGCACTATTCCGTCAGCCGGGTCAACCGCAGCTGGTGGCAGCGGGCCAGGCAGGTCGCGGACGACCCGGCCCTGTCGGACGAGGCACGCCTGATCGCCCTGACCGCGGCCCGCCGGCACGGCATGCTGGGCGATCCGCAGCGGGTACGGCCCGCGCCGACGCCGGGCGAGCAGGCGGAGGCGCAGTCCTGGCTCGCGAACCATCCCCTGGCGGGGCACTAGCCGTACGGGACCGGCGAGCCGGCCGTACGAGAACGTCAACTCGCTGTGCGGTGCGGCGAGTTGAGGTGTGGGCCGGGGCGAGCTCCGCTGTCGGCGGGCTACTTCTCCGACTTGACCGCCGCCTCCGCGTCGACGACGCCGAGTCCGAGCTTGGCGTTCTTGTCCGGGTTCTTCGCGGTGGAGCGGATGGCGTCCATGATCTGGTCGGGGTCGCGGCCCTGCCCGTGCAGCACGGCCGCCACGGCGGCGACGTACGGGGAGGCCATGGACGTGCCGTCGAGCTTCCCGTAACCCGAGTCGTTCTTCAGGGTCTCCCGCGTCCTGTACGTCGGGAGGGTGGAGAGGATGCCGACTCCGGGGGCCGAAACGGCGTTCTGGGCGCCGAAGTTGGAGAAGTCGGCGGGCTTCCCGCTCTGGTCGGAGGCGCCGACGATCAGGACGGGCGTGGTGACCTTGTACGGCTGCGTGTTCGCCCCGTCGTTGCCCGCCGCGGCCACGACGACGGCGCCCTTCGCGTGGGCGTGCTGCATGGCGGCGTTGAGGATGCCGCCCTTGAGGAGGTTGGACATCAGGGGGCCCTCGCCGAGGGAGAGGTTGATGACGTCGGCGCCGTGGTCGGCGGCCCAGACGATGCCCTTCGTGATGTTCGCGTTCTCGCCGCTGCCGTCGGCGCCGAGGACGCGCACCGGCATGATCTTGGCGTCCGGTGCGCCGCCCGCGACCCCGACGCCGTTGTCGGTGTGCGCGGCGGCGATGCCGGCGACGTGGGTGCCGTGGCCGTTGCGGTCGAGGGGTTCGTCGTCGCCGTCGACGAAGTCGTGCCCGTCGACCAGGCGGCCCTTCAGGTCCGGATGGTCCAGGTCGGCGCCCGAGTCGACCACGGCGATGACGGTGTCCTTCCCCTTCTCCGACTCCCACGCGGCGGGCAACTTCAGGGCGTCGAGGGCCCATTGCTGGTCGCGCATCGGGTCCGGCTCGCTGTCGTCGCCGCAGCCGGTGGCGAGCGTGCCGAGGAGGAGAAGGGCCGCGAGGGCGGCGGGGGCGCGGGTGTGTCTCGCGGCTCGCCTGCACTGTCCGTGTTCCGTGTCCACGCTGCCCTCTCCCTGGCCTCTGCCGTTTTCCTCGGTGTTCCGAACGTCCGTCAGGTGCTCTCCGGGCACCACAACGGCTGCGCCGTTCGGGCGACGGACGGGCGGGACTCGGACTCGGCCTCGGACTCGGCCTCCGATAACGCGCCGCCGGACGCGTCCTGGCACGGATGCGCGCAGGGCGCGGCGCTCGCCGGGTCCTGCGGGGCGGGGATCAGCCGACTGAAGGCGAAGGGATCGTTCATGAGCCGTTTCCTCTCGTATGCCGGTTTTCAGCAACTCCATGGCATACGAACACATGTGGGAGGCGGGCGCACGCGGGGCGGGAAGAGGGCCGGCTCCCCGCCCCGCGCGTCCCCCGGGCGGTCTCCGCCGCGCGCGGGGAGAGGGCCCAGGGGGTTTCTCCCCCTAGCCCAGCAGCCGCTCCCGCTCCAGGAGGGCGCGTGCCGACGGGTGCCGGGAGAGGGGCTCCAGGCAGCCGCGCATCGTACGGACCGCGGTGACCACGCTGTGCGAGCGGAGACCGCCGCCCGCGTCCAGGAACTGCGTCCACACCTCGCACGCCTCGCCGACGCGGCCGCTGCGGAGCAGCAGTTCGGCCCGGCGGGCCAGGGTGAGGGCGAGGCCGCGGCGGTCGTGGGCGGGGCGTTCCCGGGTGGAGCGCTGCAGGGCCCGCGCGGCGGCGCGCAGATCGCCCAACTCCCGGTGCACCTCGGCCTTCTGGAAGGACAGCGCGCCGGACGGGTAGTCGCCGAACGGGTCGCCGACCCCGGCCCTGCGCCCGTGCTCCTCGGCCCGGTCGAGGGAGGCGAGCGCCGCGCCCCGTTCGCCGAGCGCGGCGTGCGTGACCGCCAACTGGGCGAGCGCGAAGGCCCGTACGGCGTCGCCGACCTGCGCGGGCAGGGCGTCCACCGCGGCCTGCGCGTACTGCAGGGCGGTCCTGCGGTGGTCCAGGTGCAGGGCCTGCGCCGCCAACGCCCGCAGGCTGATCGCCCACGCGACCCGGTCGTGCGCCTCGCGGGCCAGGTCGAGGGCGAGGTACAGGTAGCGCTGGGCGATGCCGTGGCAGCCCATGTCGCTGTGCATGCGGGCCAGGATGAACACCAAGTACGCGCTCTGCGTGCCGAGTTGGCGGTGCACCCGGTCCTCGCCGGGGGCGTGCAGCCAGGTCGTGGCGGTGTCGGCGAGGTAGTGGGCGAGGGCGGGCCGCGCGTGCCCGCCGCCGTGCACGTCCATCGCCGCCGCGAAGTGCCGTACCGCCCCGCGCAGCAGGTCGACCTCGGCCCCGCCGACCCGCGCCAGCTCCCGCCGGGCCGCGCCCCGCAGGCCCGCACGGCCGCCGGACCAGGGCGGGGGCGCGCCGAGCGCGCGGTACGGCTCGCCGGCGAGGGCGGCGCGTTCGACGGGGTCGGCGTCGCGCCCGGCGAGGGAGCCGAGGGCACGGACCGCGGCGGCGTGGCTGCTCGTGCGCGGGCGGGGCAGTTCGGCGGCGCCCGCGGGCTGCGCGAACCCGGCGGCGACGGGTGTCATGACGCGGCCGAGGCGGCGCGAGAGGGTCTCCGCGACGAGCTGCGGCACCGGTGGCTTCGGCTGTGTGCCGGACAGCCAGTGCGCCACGGACGTCCGGTCGTACCGCAGCACGAGGCCTATCTCCGCGCCCACCGCGTTCACCGCGCGGGCGCACTGCTCATTGCTCCAGCCCGCCTCGGCGAGCAGGGCGCGTAACCGCGCGTTGGGTCGCCTGCCCGGCTTGTCCGGTCTCTCCACGGCCATCGGAATCCCCTGGCTCTCGTGCGCGCGTACGCGTGGATCCCTGCATACGCCTTCCCGAATTCGGCGGTCGTGACAGTGGAATCGGCTTGCTTACGGCGATTTCTGATCGTTTGTGCTATGCCACCAGCATGCCCGCGGGCCTTCCCGCGCAGACGCACACTTCAGGCCAATCGCCGCGAACGTCCCTGGTCCTGCTCGTGGCGAACCCCTGCACGCCTGAGGGCCGCGTCTGCTCGTCTTCCTGGCGGTCGTCGTCTGGCGCGGGTACCGGTCGCGTCCGAGGATCGGCTCATGTCCGGTTCGTCCGCCCGCCGCCGTGGCCGTGCCCCGCGCGCCGTCCCGCGCCCGGCCGCCCTCGCCGAGCGGGCCGTGCGCGCCAAGGAGCAGGCGGCGCTCCTCCCCTGGCGGCGGCTGCTGATCGGCCTGTCGGTGCTGCTCGCGCTGTTCGGCGTCGGCATCGCCCTGTACGTGGACGAGCGTCAGACCCGGCAGCACGTGTTCGCCGCGGGCGCCTCGGACGCGGCCGACCGGATCGAGGTGAGCGCGGCCCTGCAGCGGGTCGACCCGACGATGCGGCGGGCGACGGTGCAGCTGCGGGTGGTCGCGCGCGGCAAGTACGCCGACAAGGACGGGGTGCCGGTACGGGACGTCACGCTGCACACCAACGCGCCGGGCCAGGAGCGGCTGACGTTCCGTACGACGAACGTGGCCTGGCTGAAGGACATCGACCTGGCCCTGTTCGAGGGGACGCCGTCGGACTATCCGTACGACCGGTACGACGCCCGGCTCGCGGTCTCCGCGCGGGCGGGGGCCGAAACGGTGCCTGTGGCGCTGCTGTTCCGGGACCAGAACGCGCACTTCGCGGTCGAGCCGCGCGCCACGGACGGCGACGGTGCGGCGGCGGTTCTGGAGGGCACGGCCCGACGGTCGCGCAGCACGTTCATCCTGGCCTGGTTCATGATCGGCTCGATGTGGGCGGTCGGGCTCGCGGTGGCGGTGGCGTGCTGGCTGGTCGTGGGGCAGCGGCGCGGGCTGGTGTGGGGCGCCCTCGGCTGGGCGGCGGCCAGCCTGTTCGCCCTGGTGGGGCTGCGCGACGCGGCGCCGGGTTCGCCGCCCAACGGCTGCCTGTTGGACTACGCGGCGTTCTACTGGGCCGAGGCGCTGATCGCGCTGAGCCTGGTCCGCCTCGTCTTCCACGGCATCCGCCTGGAGCACCACTCGGGCGGCCCGGTCGAACCCGCCCCCGCGGCTCCTCCCCCGCCGCCGGGCGCGGGTACGCGGGGCGAGCGGGCGCGGGTGCGCGTACGGGCGGGTCGGCGGCGCTGACGTCAGCTCCCGCCGAGGCCGGCGAGCATCTCCCGCTGGTGCCGGTGCCCGACCGTCTCCAGGCCGGTGACCGTCACGAACGGGGCCAGCATCACGACGAGCAGACAGACCGCCAGGGCCACCCCGGCCGCCGACAGCAGCACCGCCGCCGCGAGGACCAGCAGGGTCAGTACGCCGAGGAGGAGGTGGAACCTGTCCGCCTTGCCGAACAGGAAGGTGTGGAGCAGATAGACCATCAGGAGGTACAGGCCGACCGGCAGGGCGAGGGAGAGGACCACCGCGGGCTCGCCCAGCTTCGAGTGGTGCTCCAGCTGGAGGCCCGCCACGTGCAGGCCCGCTCCGGCGCCCGCGATGCCGATGAACAGCGGGATGTGCCCGTACCCGAAGACGTATCCGCGGCCCCGGCGGTGGACCAGGATGTGGCCGAAGGGCGTCGCGAAGTACACCCACCACATGGCGAAGGTGAGGCCGACGCCCGCGACGACGACGGCGACCGCGTCCAGGGTCCAGTGCTTGCCGTCGGCGCCGCCGAGCAGGTCGCCGGAGGAGGCGACGGTGCCGACGACGCCTTCGCCGAGGGTGATGATGGCGAACAGGCCGTACCGCTCGGCGACATGGTGCGGATGCCACGGCGTGCCGCCGGCCCGGCCCTGGCTGAGCACGGGCAGCAGCAGTTCGAGGCTGCCGAGCAGGACGAACGCGACGAACGCGAGGCCGAGGGGGATGCCGGTGGCGAAGGCGAGGGCGACCCAGCCGATCTGCGCGAGCACGGTCCACAGCACGTTGGCGCGGCCCACGTGCCGGTAGGTGGGCGACTCGCGGGCGGCCCGCCACCACTGCGACACCATCGCCACGCGCATGATCACGTACCCGATGACGATGCCGCGGAGTTCGAGGTGGTCGCCCTCCTCGATGGCGTGGAAGAACGAGGGCAGTCCGAGGGCGAGGACGACGACGCCCATCATCTGGACCATGGTGAGGACGCGGTCGAGCCAGTCGTCGGTGCCGAAGGCGGAGGCGAACCAGGTGAAGCTGATCCAGGCGACGACGATCGCGAACATCGCCATGACGAACGCCGTGATCGCCTGCACCACGTGGTCCCCGGCGAGCATCTCCGCGAAGTGGTGGGCGGCGGTGCCGACGGCGACGACGAACGTCAGGTCGAAGAGCAGTTCCAGCGGTGTGGCGGCCCGGCCGCGCTCGCCGGGGTCGCGCCCGGCCATGCGGATCCGGCTGTGAGCGACGCGGTGGCCACCGCCTGGGGCGGCGGCGCTGTCATCGGGGGTGCCCATGTCCAGCATGATGCCGGAAGCGCTTGCGGCTTCAACTCGGAGTGTCCCGCGCCAGGGTCGCGATCTGGGTCCGGGACGTGTACGCGAGCTTGCCCATGATGTGCTCCAGGTGCGAGTCGACGGTGCGCTTGGAGATGACCAGGCGCTCCGCGATGGACCGGTTGGAGAGCCCCTCCGCGACGAGCAGGGCGATCTCCCGTTCCCGCGCGGTCAGCGCCTCCCAGTTCCCGGCGGCGTTCCCGGCGGCGGGCGCGCGCCGCGCGGACGGCACGGCGGGCCGGGCGGGCGCGACGGCCTGCGCGGCGGCCTCGTGCAGGGGCAGGGCGGCGCCCTCGTCGAGGAGTTGCCGGTGGCGGCGGGCGCCGAGGCGTTCCTCGGTCTCGGCCCAGGCCTCCCGGTGCGCCTGGTGCATGCTCTCGATGCCGAGGCGGGGTTCGTGGAACTTCTCCCACAGCTCGGCCGCCGCGCCCAGACAGCGCGCGGCCTGCGCGTACCGGCCCTCGGCCGCCGCCACCCAGGCGAGGGTGTCGAGGGAGAACGCGAGGACCTGGGTGTGGTTGATGTCCAGGGCGAGCGCGACGGCGGTGCTCAGGGTCTGCTTGGCCTCGTCGAGGCGGCCGAGTCCACGCAGCGAGCAGCCCTTCTGCCAGTGCAGCCAGCCCTGCACCCAGCGCTCGCCGCGGCCCATCAGGGAGATCGCCTCGTCGTACAGGGCGAGGCTCATCTCGTGCTGCGCGGCGACGGTGTACGCGCCGCACAGCGTCGCCAACGCCCAGCCCTCGCGGCCGCGTTCGCCGAGTGCGGAGAACAGGGTGCGGGCCTCGGTGACGTACTTGAGGGCGCTCTCCGCGTCGCCGGTGAGGGTCGCGTACAGGCCGCGGTTCTTCGCGACGTAGCCGAGGGCGAGCCGGTCCTCGTACCTCTCCGCGAGCGCGGCGGCCTCGTCGGACAGGTCGAGGCCCTGCTGGTGGTGGCCGGTCATGAGGGTGAGGTCGCCGAGGGCGCACAGGGCGTGCATGCGGGCGGGGCCGGGCTCGGGGCAGAGCGGGAGGAGCCGCCCGAGCCAGTAGTGGCCCTCGACGATCCGGCCCATGCCGAGCCAGAGTCCCCACAGGGCCGTCGCCATCTCCAGGCCGGCCGGGGCCTCGCCGGGGTCGGCGCAGCAGAACTCCAGGGCGCTGCGCAGGCTGGGCCGTTCCCGCCACAGGCCGAGCATGCGCGGCACCTGGGTGTCGGTGAGCCAGCTGCCGCCGAACTCCCTTGCCAGGGCGAGGTAGTGGTCGCGGTGGCGGGCGGCGTACGCGTGCTCCTCGCCTGCGGCGCGCAGGCGTTCGCGGCCGTACTCGCGGAGGGTGTCGAGCATGCGGTAGCGGGCGCGGCCCGCGTCGGGGGCGGCGCCGAGGCCGGGCGGGGCGTGCGCGGACGGGTCGTGTCCCGCGGGTCCGCCGGGCCCGTCGGGCTCGTCCTCCACGCGCAGCACGATCGCCTTGTCGACGAGGCCGATGAGGCAGTCCAGGACGTCGTCCTCGGCGAGGCCGGTGCCTGTAACTCCGGTGCCCGTGGCGCCGTCGGGCAGGTCGGCGCAGATCTCCTCGGCGGCACTCAGCTCGAACTCGCCCGCGAAGACGGACAGCCGCCGCCACAGCACCTGTTCGGGCGCCGAGCACAGTTCGTGGCTCCAGTCGGTGGCCGTGCGCAGGGTCTGGTGGCGGGGCAGGGCGGCGCGGCTGCCGCCGGTGAGGAGCCGGAAGCGGTTGTCGAGGCGGCGCAGGATCTGTTCGAGGGGCAGGGCCCGTACGCGTACGGCGGCGAGTTCGATGGCGAGCGGGATGCCGTCGAGGCGGTGGCAGAGGCGGGCGATCTGGGTGCGGTTGGCGTCGGTCAGACGGAAGCCGCGCGCCACGGCGGCCGCCCGCTCGACGAACAGCTCCATCGCGTCGGTCACCGGCACGACCGCCTCGGCGCGCTCGCCGTCGGGGTCGGGTGCGTCGAGCGGGGCGATGTGCAGGAGCCGCTCGCCGGGGGCGTCGAGGGGCCTGCGGCTCGTGGCGAGGATCCGCACGCCGGGGCAGGACTGGAGCACGGCCCGCGCGAACCGGGCGCAGGCGTCGGCCAGATGCTCGCAGGTGTCGAGGACGATGAGCAGCTGTTTGTCCGAGAGGTACGAGATGAGCATGCGGAGCTGGGAGGCGTCGTCGGCGTCGCTCTGCTCGGGCAGGTCGACCACGGCGGCGACGGCGTTGGGCAGCAGCTCGGGGTCGAGCAGCCCGGACAGCTCCACGAAGTGCACGCCGGCGGGGAAGGAGTCGCGTATCCGCCGGGCCACCCGCAGGCCGATGCGGGTCTTGCCGACGCCGCCGACGCCCATCAGCGTGACGAGCCGCTCCCGCCCCAACGCCTCGGCGACCTCGGCCAGTTCGGCCTCGCGGCCGACGAGGCGGGTGAGTTCGACCGGTAGGCCGCCGACGAGGGCGGTGCGTGCACTGTCGGCCATGGTTCCCCTTGCGCCTGTTGCGTACCCGTACCCCTACCGGCCGCCCGGCACCCGGTTCGGAGCGCCGGGCACCCCGGCCGGATGCGGTGCTCATTTTAAGGACGCCGAGTTCGGGCGGGGTTTCGGGCGGGTTGAGGCGGCGGGAACAAGGCCGCCGCGCGGGGCCGTCGGGAGTGCAGGAGCCGGGGGCGTCACGACTGAATCCAGCACGAATGATTGATGTACAAGACTGTTCGTGAATGCTAGCGTTCCCCGCGCCGGACCGGCCGTACACCGCTGTACGCCGCCGTACGCCGCTGTCCGGCATCCGCACCTCCTGCACCACGTCGTCGACCGGCACCGCACGTCCAGACCGCACAGGTCGAAGACCCGCACAAGTCGCAGACCCGCACAGGAGGGACCGAACCGTGACCGAGAACGAGACCCGAAGCGGGATCGAGGGCCGCGTCGTCTGGAAGAAGGCCGCTCTCGTCGCGGCCCCCGGCATCGCCGCCCTGGCCGCGCTCGGCGTCCTGATGGCGCAGGGCGCGATGGCCGCGAGCTTCGCGGTGTCCGGCGAGCACTTCAAGGTCGGCTCCGGCAAGCTGACCGGCGCCGGGCTCTCCTCGTACGTCGACGTCGACCGCTCGGGCGACGGCAAGCAGCATCCGGTGTCACTGCTCTCCCTGCAGGACGTCACGCTGTCCGACATCTGCCAGTCGACGCAGGTCGAGACGCCGATCGGCCCGATGGTGTTCCGGCTCACCGCGGGCGGCGACGCGGGCGCGGTCACCGCCAACAGCCTCGTGATCGACGCGGACGACCTGACGGGCGACGCGCGGTTCGGCTCCGCGCAGATCGGCCGCGACGCCTCCACGCTCGACGCGGTCCCCGACACGCAGGGCAAGCCCGGCCAGTTCGGCCTGCAGGTGAAGGGGGTCGACGTCTCCGGCGTCAGGTCCCACGCCTGGTCGGCGATGGGCGGCAACTTCAAGCTCAAGGGCCTCAAGATCTCCGTCGGCCCGGGGGGTGAGGAGTGCTTCTGAGGAGGGCTGGGTCCGGGTCGGGGTCGGCGTCGGGGTCTGGGTCCGGGTCGGGGTCTGGGTCCGGGTCGGGGTCTGGGTCCGGCTCGGGGTCTGGTTCTGGCTCGGGATCCGGTTCTGGTTCCGGTTCCGGTTCCGGTTCCGGGGAGGCGAGGGGCGCGGGTGGCGTCGGGGCGCGGGTCGAGGCGGTGCTGCCGTGGCCCGAGCGGCGGGCCGCGCTGCGCCGCTGGCGGCGCCGACGGCCGTTCTGGGGCGGCCTGTTGCTGATCGCCGCCGGGGCGGAGCTGCTGCTCGCGCCGCTGTCGCCGCTCGGTGTGCTGTTCAGCCTCGGTGTCGGCGGGATCGCGGCGGTCGTCATCGGCCTGGCCCTGATCCTGGCCGGGGGTTTCCTGTGGGGAGCGCCGCACGCACGGGCGTACGTGAGCCTGAACGCGCTGCTCCTGTCGGTCGCCGCGTTCGCCGTGACCAACCTGGGCGGGTTCCTGATCGGCTCGCTGCTCGGGATCGCGGGGAGCGCGCTGGGGTTCGCCTGGACACCGGTCGGGCGGTCGCCGGGCGCGGGATCGGACGACGAGGACGGTGACGGCAACAGCGACAGTGCGGTCCGCGGTGGCGAAGGGCGGCGGGCCCTGGCCGTCGTGGTGCCGTTGACACTGCTGGCGGGGCTCGCGGGCGCGGCCACGGCACCGGAGGCGCGGGCGGACGCGGGGGCAGTTCGGGCGGGAACGGCAGGGGCGGCGGTACGGGCCGGGGCGGTGCCGACCGTCATCACCACGTCCCGGTTCAGCCCGCAGGGGTTCCTCTTCGCGGGCGTCGAGAAGGTCGACACGGCGGACGGGCCGCTCGACGTCATCGTGCTGCGCATGAAGGCGGCCACCCTGACCGACTACGTCAGCACCACCCGCGACCCGCAGCGCGCTCAACTCACCCTGGCCGCCGACGACTTGGAGCTGCGCGGGAACGTCACGCTGTACCTGCGCAAGTTCCACGGCTGCATCGAGGGCAGCCCGCTGTGCGTGACGTTCTCGCCGGAGACACTGCCCGCGCCGCCGGTCGTCCCGCCGTTCGTCTTCATGACCCGCGTACGGGCGGAACAGGCCCTGGTGACCACGGACTCCCTGGACCTCGACGGCCTGCGCATCCAGTCGTCGGACGGCCCGCCCCGGAGGGTGGACGTCCCGGACGGGCCGTTGCCGGGTGAGGCGGAGGAGCCGGCGGAGGGGTCGGAAGGGCGGCCGGGCACGGGTTCCGGTCCGGGTTCCGGTTCGGGCTCGGGCGCAGGTTCTGGTGCGGGCTCGGGCACTCCGACTCCCCCGCCCGGCAAGCCGGATGACGGAGCCGAGGACGACGGCCAGGACCGGCCCCTCGACGGCGTACTCACGCTCCGCGAACCGCGCCGGGAGGCGGCCGACGTGCCCTGGTGCGAGAAGGTCACGCTCACGGTGCGCAACACGGGCGAGCGCGCGCTGTCCGACGCCGAGGTCGTCCTCGACACGGAGGTCGTCGGCCCGTTCGGCCGGACCTGGGCGAAGGAGCGGTCCCGCGAGGACGTGCCGGGAACGCTCGACCCCGGTGTGCACCGCACGGACACGTGGCGGGTGTGTGTGCCCGAACACCACGCGCCCGGGCTGCTGTTGGGCCGCCACCTTGAGCACACGGCGACCGCGGTCCACCCCGACGGCCGCTCGGAACGGGTGGACGTACCGCGGTAGCGTCTCCGCCGGTCGGCTCGCGCAGCCCGGGCCCGCTGCCCGTCGGCGTCATTACACTGCGCCGTGAGCCGGACCCGGGCCCCCGGGTCCGGGCAGAACGCGGAGGCAGCGGAGGCAGGATGGCGCACGCACCGACCGACCCGTCGTCGTCACCCCGTCCGCCCGCCGCCCCCACCCGTACCCGCCCGTTGCCCAGCGGACGGCACAGTCTGGCCCGTGAGCAGGTCGTGGCCTCGCAGCGGGTCCGGATGCTGATGGCGATCGCGGAGGCGATGCAGGAGAAGGGGTACGCGGGCACGCCGGTCGCCGAGGTGATCCGCCGGGCCGGGGTGTCGCGGGAGACCTTCTACCAGCAGTTCCGGTCGAAACAGGACTGCTTCATCCAGGCCCTGGACGCGGCGGCGGAGCTCCTTGTACGGCTGATGGAGTCGCCGGGGGCGGCGGTGGACGGGCCGCCGGGAAGCTGCACGTCCGCACTCACGGACACGGCCCCCGGTCCCGTACCCGTACCCGTACCTGAATCCGGACCCGTACCTGAATCCGGACCCGTTCCTGAATCCGAGCCCGTACCCGCGGAACCGGAGGATCAGGCGGAACCGGAGAAACCGGAGGATCAGGCGGAACCGGAGGAACCGGTCGACGCGTTCCGTTCCCTCCTCCACATCTACCTCCGCACCCTCGCCGAACGCCCCGCCCTGGCGCGGCTGTTCCTCGTCGAGATCTACGCGGTCGGCCCCGAGGCCATCGCGCGGCGCAACGCGATCGAGGCCCGCTTCCGGGACGCCGTCGCCGGGATCTTCGGCCTTCGCACCCCGGAACAGCACTTCGCGTGCGAGGCTCTGGTCGCGTCCGTCTCGCAGCTCGTCAACGTCCGCCTGGTCGCCGACGACCTGGACGGCCTGCGCGCCCTGGAGGACCCGCTGGTCGCCCTGGCGGCGCGCATGCTGGGTCGAGACCGGGCAGAGACCTCCTGACCTCCACGACGGGACCGTGTCCACACATGACCGAGAACGGCCTCTGGCCCCTCGTCCACGCCGAGCGGGCCGCGCTCGCCGCCGACCTCGACGGGCTGAGCGACGAGGAGTGGGCCACACCGTCGCTGTGCGCGGGCCTGACGGTGCGCGAGGTGCTGGCGCATCTCACCGCGGCGGCGCGGCTGAACGCGGTGCGCTGGCTGGCCGGCGTGATCCGCTGCCGGTTCGACTTCGACCGGCAGGTCGCGATGCGGCTGGCCGAACAGCTCGGCGCGGACCCGGCCGAGACGCTGGCACGGTTCCGGCAGTCCGTGCCGAGCCGTACGAAGCCGCCGCTGCCGGTGATCGCGATGCTGGGCGAGACGGTCGTGCACGGCGAGGACATCCGCGGCCCGCTCGGCATCCGGTACGCGCATCCGCCGCAGACGCTGGCGCGGGTCGCGACGTACTACGCGTCGACGGACCAGGTCGTCGTCGCCAAGGGGCGCATCGGCGGTCTGCGGCTCGAAGCGACGGACGGCCCGTTCGCGGCGGGCGCGGGCCCGCTCGTCACCGGGCCGACCCTGGCCCTGATCATGGCGATGACCGGCCGTGGCTCGTACTGCGACCAACTCGCGCGCGAGGGCGCCGAGTTGCTGCGGGAGCGGAGCGGCTGAGAACGTGGCGGGGTGATCACGCCGCCGCCCGCCTGGACCCTCCGCCCCGCCTCCCCCGCCGACGTCGAGCCCATCGCCGAGCTGCGGGCGGTCGTGCTGCGCCCGGACCTGGAGCGGCTCGGGCGGTACGACGAGCAGCGCGTACGGCAACGGCTGCGGGACGGGTTCGAGCCGGGGCACACGCAGGTGATCGAGGCGGGCGGTGCGTTCGCGGGCTGCGTGGCCCTGCGGGCGGCGGACGACGGGTACTGGCTGGAGCACTTCTATCTGTCGCCCGAGCTGCAGGGCGTCGGCGTCGGCTCGGCCGTCCTGGCCCGACTCCTGCGGCGGTGCGACCGGGAGCACGCGACCGTCCGCCTCAACGTCCTCCGAGGCAGCCCGGCCCGCCGCCTCTACACCCGTCACGGGTTCGAGGTGGACACGCAGGACGAGGTGGACGTCTTCATGTCCCGCCGGCCGGGGGGGCGGGGCTCATGCCTTGCGGCCGGGAGCGGGGCCCCGGAAGGGGCGCGGGAGGCGCGCGACCAGCCACGACGGCGCGACAGTCGAACGGCATCAGGCGCCTAGCCCCGCAGCGCCGCCTCCAACTCCCGTACCCCCTCCGTGATCGTGGACGTCGCGCAGGCCGCGTAGCCGAGGACCAGGCCCTGCCGGTCGGACGGGGCCTGGCGGTGCCAGGAGAGCGGCTGGCACTTGACGCCGCGTGCGAGCGCGGCCGCCGCGAGTTCCGTGTCCGGCATCCCGGAGTCGTACGTCACCGTCAGATGCAGGCCCGCCGCCGCCCCGTGGACCACCGCACCGGGCAGGTGCGCGGCGACCGCCCGGATCATCGCGTCACGCCGCCGCTGATGCCGCCCCCGCAACGTCCGCAGATGCCGTTCCAGCGCCCCGGACACCATGAGCCGGGCCAGCACGAGCTGCGGCAGCACCGCGTTACCGAGGTCGGTGAAGCGTTTGGCCTCGACGAGCCCGGCGCGGTGGCGGGGCGGCGGCACGACCCACCCGATGCGCAACGCGGGCGCGAGGAGCTTGGACACGCTGCCCATGTAGCAGACCCGGTCGGCGAGCAGTCCGCGCAGGGCGGGCACGGGTGGCCGGTCGTAGCGGTGCTCGGCGTCGTAGTCGTCCTCGATGATGAGGCCGCCCGACTCCTCGGCCCAGGCGAGGAGTTCGCGTCGGCGTTCGCCGCTGGTGACGACGCCGGTCGGGAACTGGTGGGCGGGCGTGAGGAGTACGGCCCCGGCGCCGGTCGCGCGCAGGGCGTCGACGCGGATGCCGTCCTCGTCGACCGGTACGGGCGGCGTGGCGAGGCCCCCGTTGCGGAGGTGCTGGCGGGTGCCGAGGGAGCCGGGGTCCTCGACGGCGACGGCGTCGAGGCCGTCGGCGCGCAGCACCGGGTGCAGGAGGGTGAGGGCCTGCGCGGTCCCGGCGACGATCAGCACCTCGTCCGGCTCGACCCGGATGCCCCGGTTGCGGGCGAGCCACCCGGCCACGGCCCGCCGCAGGACGGCCGCTCCCCCGGGGTCGCCGTACCCGAGGTGGTCGGCGGACAGCTCCGCGAGCACGGCACGCTCGGCCCGCAGCCAGGCGGCACGCGGGAACGCGGTCAGGTCGGGCCGGCCCGGAGTGAAGTCGACCCGGGCGGGGGCGGCGCGCAGCGCGTCGAACACTTCGGGCCCGGGTTCGCCGCCGAACAGGCGCTGGTACGGCGGGAGTTGTCCCACCCGGGCCGGGGCGGCCGGGGCGGCCGGAACCGCAGCCTGCGCCGTGGTCGCCGTGGTCCCCGGGACAGGCGCGACGGGCGTGCCCACACCTACGGGCCCGACCGGCGCGGCCACGACCACCGTCCCACCGCGCCGCCGCCCCTCCACATGGCCGTCCTCCGTGAGCCGCCGGTACGCCTCGACGACCACGCCGCGCGACACCCGCAGCTCGTCGGCCAGCACCCGGGTGGGCGGCAGGCGGTGCCCGACGGCGAGCCGACCGTCGGCTACGGCCTGCCGCAACTGTCCGGCCAGCCACTCGGCCTTGCCGCCGGCGGGGGCGTCGCCGACGTCCAACTGCAGGAAGTCGGACCCCGCGTACGCCACCGTCGTCGTCTGTCGCGCTGCCTCGGTCATCGAACCCATGGTGTCACCGTGTGTGCGCAGCCGCCGCGCCGCCCGCCTCGTCCGCTGCGCAGGCGAACTCGAACTCCTGCCAGGACGCGTCGAGTCGGGCCGAACTGATCACACCCCCGGGCCACTGCTCGGCGAACGCGTCGGCGAGGGTGCGGAGCAACTCCCGTACGACGGCGTCCGCTTCGGCGTGCACGGCCTCCGCGACGACGAGGACGCGGCGGGTGTCCGGGCCGACGGCGGAGTGGCCGCTCTGGCGGTTGGTCCAGCGGCGGGCGTGGGCGCGGCCGGACGAGTCGACGTAGGTGATCTCGCCGGGCGCGGGGTGTTCGACGGCCCCGCCGAACGTCGTGTACGGCTCGTCGCCGCGCGCGGGCCGCACTTCGAGGAGCGGGCCGGTGACGCGGTCGGCGTCGAGGGCGGCGACGGGCACGGCGTACGCGGCCGACACCGCGTTGCACAGGTCGACCACCGGGTGGATGGACGGCAGCGAGCCCTCCTTGCGCAGCCGCCGCAGCAGGGCCTCGGAGGCGCAGCGGTACTGGGTGGGCCGCAGCCCCATCTGTGCGAACACCCGCCGCCAGGCGGCCACTTCGGGGAACTCGCTCTCGGCGTCGCGGGCGAGGCGGCGCGCGGCCCGGTCGGTGTGGGCGGCGAGGCGCGCGGCGACATCGGACGGGGGCAGCGCGGGCACGTCGCCCACCCCGTCGACGTACAGCGCCCCGGCGACCAACTGCGGCCATGCGGCCCGGACTTCGGCGGAGTGACGGAACAACATCGTCATGCCACCGCCAGCCGCGCGCTCAGCCCCACGAGACACACCGCGAACAGCCGCCGCATGCCGCCCAGCACCCTGGGCCGCCCGAGCACACGCTCACGCAGAGCGGCCGCGGCGACCCCGTACGCGACGAACACGAGGAACGTCAACAGCATGAAGACACCGCCGAGTTGAAGCATGCGCAGCGCGGCCCCCGACTGTCCGGCGGGCACGAACTGCGGCAGGAACGCGACGAAGAACAGCGTCAGCTTCGGGTTGAGGAGATTCAGCAGCACGGCCGCCCCGATCACACGCCCGGCCGAGCGCGGGGCGCCACCCTCGTCGACGGTGAGGGCGCCCTTGTCGCGCCAGGTGGCCCAGGCGAGGTGGAGCAGATAGGCGACGCCGAGGTACTTGAGGACGTCGTACGCGACCGAGCTGGTGTGCAGCAGCGCGGCGAGGCCGGTGACGCTCGCGGCGAGATGCGGTACGACCCCGAGGGTGCAGCCGAACGCGGCCACGACACTCGCCCGCCGCCCGTGCGCGAGCCCGGCGGCGAGCGTGTGGACGACCCCGGCACCGGGGGTGACCACGACGGCGAGGGTGGTCAGAAGAAACGCGAAACTCAAGGAGCCCTCCAAAGGTCCAGAACGCCCTCCACGTTGGCCCGGTTTTGGTCCGCCGAACAGAACCAAAGGGGGTCGACCCCACAGGTCCATAACGCGAACCCCCACACACGAGGCCGCTGTCCGGCGACGGGCAGATGCAGGACGCCCGTGGGCACGGATCGGTCGTCGTCCCCGCGTCAGCCCCGTCGCCGCCCACGCCCCGCCCACCGCCCCCCGGACCTGGTGGTCGCGTCTCTTCCACTACCTGTGAACGGGACCGGCCCGTCTACCTGTGAACGGGACCGGCCCATCAGCCCGGCCACCCCAGGTGGGTGTACGGCTCGCCGCGGGCGATCGCGGTGAGGGCCGTGCGCGTGTAGTCGACCAGGGGCTCGGGAAGGGCCGCGAGGGGCCAGAAGCGCCATTCCGTGCAGTGGTGGGGCTCGCGGAGTTGCGGGCTGCCCGTCCAACTCGTCGCGCGGAAGAAGAGGTTGAGGCGCGAGATCGGGCTGTCGGGGTCGAGCAGGTCCTGGGTGTGGACGAGCGTGAGGTCGCGGGCGTCGACGACGACGCCGGTCTCCTCGTACGCCTCCCGGATCGTGCAGGCGAGCGCCGACTCGCCCTGTTCGCGGTGTCCGGCCGGGAGTTGCCAGGTCGACGGGGCGAACGCGCAGTCCGCGTGCCGGAGTCCGAGGAGGACGGCGCCGTCGTCGCGTACGAGGACGAGGTGGGCGCCGACGATGCTGCGGTCCCGGGGTGCGCCGTGCTCGGGCTCCCGCGCCGCAGGGGCAGAGGCAGGGTCCGGGGCCGGGGCCGGGGCCGCGGCGGACCAGTCGACGACCACCCGCGTGTGCGCCTTCTCGAAGACGTGCGCCGCGTCGGGATCCGGAACGCCGTCGCCGCGCGGCCGGACCGTGATCCGGGGGTAGCCGGCCGTGCGATGGCGGCGGTCCCAGTGCTGCACGTGCAGGGCCATGTCCTCGGCGGTGCGCCGCCCGTCGGGCCCGTGGCCGTGGACCACGAACTCGTGCACGCCCCCGTCCCGGTCCTCCCCGACCCGCTCGGTCGTGAGCCTGGCGAGGGACGCGCCGCGTACGACCGCAGCGCCCGGCCAGTGCGGGGGCGGCGGCCGGCCGATCGCGCCGCTCGCGTGGCCCGGGTCGACGGAGAAGCGGCAGAACCCGGGGAGCGCGCCCGCGAGGTAGAGGGTGAGCGCGTCGAAGGGTTCCTGCCCGCCGACGGTGACATGCGTCCGTACCTGCGCCGACGGCCCGTCGAACGTCTCCGCCAACTCCTCGACGGGCTGCGGCACTCCGTCCTCGAAGGCGAGCCGGACGCCGTGCCGCGGCAGGACGCGCACCGCCGCGTCCCACGCCCCCGCGCCCTGCATGGGCAGGAACCCGCACGAGGTCAGCTGCCCGTCCGTGACCAGCGCTCCGCCCCGCTTCGTGAACGCCATGGACCACGTGTACTGGTGGATGCGCAGCGGCGCGATCAGCCGGCCGCCGTCCGCGACGAGGTCGAGCCACGGCACGTCCCACGTACCGACAGTGACGATCACCGCGTCGAACCCCCGCGCGGGGACGGCGTTCCGCGGCAGGTGCTCGGCGTCTGCGGTGAGGACACGGACCCGTCCTCCGTAGCCGGTGGCGTCGAGGCACTGGCGGGCGTGCTCGGTGACCAGCGGGTCGATGTCGACGGTCGTCACGCTGCCCTCCGGCCCCACGACCTCCGCGGCCAGCGCCGCATTGAAGCCGCCGGAACCGATCTCGAGGACATGCCCGCCGGGCCGGAGACACGCCGCCTCCAGCATGTCGGCCTGCAGCCAGGGCGCGGACACGGCGCTGGTGACTTGCCCTTCGGGGGTACGGCGGGTGGCCACGACGTCGTCGGCGTACGCGGCCTCCAGGCCGGTCCCGTCCGGCATGAACCGGTGCCGCGGCACGCGCCGGAAAGCGTCCTCCACGGAAGCGGTACGAAGCCACCCGCCCCGAACCAGCCCGTCGACCAGAGCAGCACGCAGGGCTTCGGGGGTCGCGGGGGCGGAGGGACTGGACGGACTCGGCGAGTGGGACGTCATGGGGGTCCTTTCAGCGAGGCCCGCTACGGGCGCGGGGCGGGGCGGGGCGGGGCGGATACGGGTACGGGTACGGGTACGGCTACAGGTACGGACTGGGACTGGACGGTCGCCCCCTGCCCAACGACCGACCACCCCCACCGAACGCACCCGATCTCGGCCGCGTCCGCACAGCGATGTACGTCCGGAGTTGCTTCGGGCCCGCCAACCCCAGGACGTCCGAACTGCGGGCCGGGGCAGGCCCGTTGGCCCACCGCCGGACATCGGCGACGGGCAAGCCGGGTACGCGCCAATGCCCGCGGTCGTCGCAGGCCTCACCGCCCACCCCGGGAACAGTTCGCCGCACCCCGAACTCTCCCTGCGGCACCATGGCCGTATGCCTCCGTCATCGCCCTCGCCCTCACCCTCACCCGCGTCCTCGTCCTCCTCCTCGCTCGCCGCGACCGCCCGTCTGCTCGCCGATCCGACGCGGGCCGCCTTCTGTCAGGCGCTGCTCGACGGGCGGGCCTGGACGGCCGGGGAGCTGGCGCGGCACGCGGGGGTGGGGGCGCCGACCGCGAGCGAGCAGATCTCACGGCTGGTCGCGGGCGGGCTGCTGGCCGAGGAACGGCAGGGCAGGCACCGGTACGTGCGGTTGGCCGGCCCGGAGGCAGCCGCGCTGATCGAGGCGCTCGCCTCGTACGCCCCGGAGGCCCCGCGACCGGCGAACCTGCGCCAGTCGGTGCGGCTCGGCGCCGAGGCCAGGGCCCGCACCTGCTACGACCACCTGGCCGGGCAGCTCGGCGTGGCCCTCGCCGACGCGATGATCGCGCGGAAGCTGGTCGCCGACGACGCCGGTCTCGCCGTCACCGAGCACGGCCGCGCCTGGCTGGCCGAAACCCTGCGGTACGAGCACCCGAAGGGCAGCCGACGCCCCCTCGTACGCAGCTGCCTCGACTGGACGGAGCGCCGCCCTCACCTGGCCGGGGCCCTGGGCGCGGCGCTCTGCGCGGCGGCGCTGGACCGTGCGTGGGTACGGCGCGTCGGCTCCGGCCGGGCGGTGCGGGTGACCGACGCCGGGCGCGAGGCCTTCGGGGAGTTGCTGGGTGTGGTGGTCGCGGAGGAGCGGGCTGCGGGAGCCTGAGCCCACTTCACCGGCTCAAGCGTCTCAGGCCCTATGCGAGGGCCGCGACCAGCAGAGCGAAGGCGGCGACGATGACGGCGACGCGGACGTAGTGGTAGCGGTCCCACCGGTTCTGCTGCTCCTTCCAGTCCTCCGGCCGGTTCTCCGGAGTCCACGTCTTGCCCCGGTTGTTGATCGGGACGAGCAGCAGAAGCGACATGATCACGCTCAGGATCAGCAGCCCTTCGGCGATGACGACGAGGCCGGTGCCGGGCCGCTGCCACGCGGCGACCGCCCACACGGCGGTGAGGGCGAGCGAGCCCATGTACCAGAACGGCATGAGCGCCCCGAGCATCCGGCCCCCGTGGGCGCGGCCGAGCACGGCGCTGTCGTCGGGGAGTGCGTCGAGGATCGGGTTGACGACGAAGGCGACGGCGAACTCCACCCCCACCATCAGGCCGACGGCCACCGTGGTGAACACCTCAAGTGCGTTGAGCATGACGCCCCTCCAGTGACCTAGCACCGCTAGATGGTGATGCATGCAACGCTAATGCTCCCGCCGCTCGATTGTCTAGCAGCGCTAGGAAGTAGGCAGGTCCCACCTCACTCCTCCTTACGACCTACTCCCTGCGCCCTCCGCCCCGCCCCCGCCCTCGATCGACCGCCGGCCCGATGCCGTACGCCCTCGACGGAGGCGACGATGCCTGCGGAAACGCGCAGATCGCACAGCTCATGGCGGAGGCCTCGCGCCCCGGGAGGAGAGTTCCATGTCGTACCCGCAGTCGTACCCGCAGTCGCACCCGCTGTCGTACCCGCAGGATCGGTACCACGGCGACACCGGCGAGGTGAGCGCCCGCTTCCGTCCCGCCGACACTCCCCCGGAGGTCTCGTCGGCGGACGGCGCCAACAGCACCGGCTATCTCGCCACGCAGCTCTCCACGGGCGGCGAATTCGGCCTGTACAAGGCGCAGTTGGGCCCGCGCGCCGGTGGCCCGGCGACGCATTTCCACCGGGCCATGTCGGAGTCCTTCTACATCCTCTCCGGTGAGCTGGAGCTGTTCGACGGCGAGCACTGGGTGACGGGCCGCGAGGGGGACTTCCTCTACGTACCGCCCGGCGGGCTGCACGCGTTCAAGAACGTGTCGGACGAGCCGATGTCCATGCTGATGCTCTTCGCGCCGGGCGCACCGCGCGAGGAGTACTTCGAGCGGGTCGCGGAGATGACCCGGCGCGGCGGCGAGGAGCTCAAGGAGTTCCGGGTGCGGCACGACAGCTATTTCCTGGAGGACTTCCCCGGGAACGTGCAGTAGCCGCGACGACTCCGAACGGGAGAACAGACCTCATGATCTTCGTGACCGGGGCGACCGGAAACATAGGCAGGGCCCTGCTGGACGAATTGCGCACGCACCGAGACCGTCACCGTGACCGTCACCGTGAAGGTCGCCGCACCGACACCGTGAAGGCGCTGACGCGGGACCCCGCGCGGGCCGCTCTTCCCGACGGGGTCGTGCCCGTGGCCGGTGATCTGGCGGAGCCGGAGTCGTGGAAGTCGGCGCTGCACGGGGCGCGTTCACTGTTCCTGCCCTCGCTGCTCGGCCCCGACGACCGGATCGTCGAGGCCGCGCTGGAGGCCGGGGTGGAGCACATCGTCCTCGTGTCGTCGATCACCGTCCAGTCGCACCCGCACCTCGGCCCCGCGCAGGAAAACCTGGCCGTCGAACGGCTGGTGAAGGCGAGCGGTGCGGACTGGACGGTGCTGCGGCCGACGCAGTTCGCGTCGAACTCCCTGATGTGGGCCGAGTCGATCCGCGCCCACGAACCGGTCCACGCCCCGTACGCCGACATCCCGCTGCCGACCGTCCACCCCGCCGACATCGCCGCCGTCGCCCGGGTCGCGCTGACCGAGCCCGGGCACCGGGGCCGCACGTACGCCCTGACCGGGCCCGAGCCGGTGACCGCCCGGCAGCAGGTCGGGGCGATCGCGGCCGCGCTCGGGCGGGACGTGCCGTTCGTGGAGGTCGACCGGCGGGACGCCTACGAGCGGATGGCCGCCGTGTTCGGCGCGGACGCGGCGGACGCGGTGCTCGACGTGACGGGCGGCGACCCCAACGACGAACTGCTCGCCGTGCGCGACACGGTCACGCGGATCACCGGCGCCCCCGGCCGGACGTTCCGGCAGTGGGCTGCCGAGAACGCCGCCCTCTTCCGCTGAACCGCCGCCCCTGACGGGCCTGGCGGCGCACCGCCCTCCGGTTCAACGCATTCAACGGATCACTGGTGTGCGCGACGCTCCGTACACGATCTTCCCGGGCACCATCCGAGTGACCCACCCGAAGCGGTACCGGACCCGACACCGACCCCACCCCCGGCAGCACAGCAACCCCGGCGCCCCTCCCCCTCACAGGGCGCCGGGGCCCGCCGCCCCACGCATGGCCCCCAACTCCCCTTCCCCGCAGGCCCGTTCGCGCCCACCCGCGCCCGACTTCCGCGAGGAGTCCGACCCTGAACGCTCCCACCCGCCGGGATCTCTTACGCATGGCGCTCGCCGCAACCGCCGCCCGAGCCGTGATCGCCGTCCCGCACCCCTCCGAGCGGCCCTGTCCCCAACCCGCCTGCCTGGCCGACGCGTTGAAGTCCCCGCCCTGCCGCGCCTGCACCCCCGGCTAGCGGCAGCACGGCCCGGAATACTCGTGCGCCCGGCACCGCTGTCCCGATCATGACCCTCGACAGCGACATCCTCCTCACCGGCGCGACCGGCAACGTGGGCCGCGAACTCCTGGCCCTCCTCGACGCGTACGACGCCTCCGTGCGGGCACTCGTACGTGACCCCGGGACCGCCCGGCTGCCCGACGGCGTCGACCTCGTCACCGGCGACCTGTCCGCGCCGGGCGGCCTGGAGGACGCGGTGCGCGGCTGCGGCACCGTGTTCCTCGTCTGGCCGTTCCTCACCGCCGAGCACGCCCCCGCCGTACTCGACGTGTTCACCCGCCACGCGCGGCGCATCGTGTACGTGTCGTCCGCGGCCGTGACCGATCCGCCCACCCGGCCGCAGAGCGATCCGATCACCCAACTGCACGCCGACATGGAGCAGTTGATCGAGAAGTCCGGCCTGGAGTGGACGTTCCTGCGGGCCGACACCCTCGCCTCCAACGCGCGCGGCTGGTCGGCCCAGATCCGCGCCGCCCGGACCGTCCGCGGGCCGGACATCGCGCCGACGGCGGTGGTGCACGAGCGGGACGTGGCGGCCGTCGCGGCGCTCGCGCTGACCGGCGAGGGCCACGCGGGCGCCCGGCACGTGCTGACCGGGCCGGAGGTGCTGAGCCGGGCCGACCAGGTGTGGCTGATCGGGGAGGCGAGCGGGAGCCCGGCACGGTTCGAGCCCGTGCCGGTGGCGGTCGCGCGGGAGCGGATGCTCGCCGACGGCAGGCCGCCCGCCCTGGTCGAGGCCCTGCTCGCCGCGACCGGACGGCCGGCCTCGGACCTCGTCACGTCGACCGTCGAGGACCTCACCGGCTCCCCGGCCCGTACGTTCAGGTCCTGGGCCGAGGAGCACGCGGAGTTGTTCCGCTGAGCGTTCCGCCCGGCCGGTCGCGCCGCCCCGCCCCGGCCGTCTCCGAGCGGAACCCGTGCCCCAACTCCGGGCGGGCGAGCCCGAAGTAGTGCCGGAAGTTGTAGACGAGCGGGCTCCACGCGTCCGGGTCGATGTGCTGGGTGCCGGGCACGACGATCGACTCGGCCGCGTGCACCCGTACGACCTGGCACTCCACGATCACGAACCCGCCGTCGGGGCCCGCCAGGCGGAACGACCGTACGGCGGCCTCCAGTTGGAGCGGGCACTCGGCGACGCGGGGCGGCCGGACCGCGTCCGAGGTCTGCGGGGTGAGGCCGGCGGCGCCGAACTTGTCGGGCTCGTGCCGGTACACCTGCGCCTTCGCGGCGGGCACCGGCGAGGCCCCGGTCAGCGGGGCGAGGCGCTCCACGGCCGACCAGAGCCCGGGCGAGGGCAGGTTGACGACGAGCTCGGGCCGTTCGGCGAGGTTGGCGGCGGTGTGCCCCTCCGCGCCGAGCCCGAGAACGAGGGTATGCCCGAGCGCCCACGCGGACGAGACCGGGGCGAGGTTGGCGGTCCCGTCGGCGTTCTCGGTGCTCAACAGGGCGACGGGAGTGCCGAAGTAGAGGATGCTCGGGGTGATGGTGAGGTGCTCGCCGGGAGCGCCGGAACCGATGGTCGTACCTGCATGAGTGCTGGTGGTGGTGTGCATGGCCAGGACGCTATGCGGCCGACCCTTCGGCGCCGGCCGAAGCGTCCGCCGGACAGAATGGGCGCATGAGCCAGCCCCGCCCCGGCGCCGAGCCGCAGCCGCTCCCCCGCCCCGACACCCGGCCGCACCCCGGTCCCGGCACGCGGGGGTCGCGCCGTCGACGGTGACCGGGCATCTGCACCAACTGGTCGCGGGCGGGCTGCTGTCGGAGGAGCGGCGCGGGCGGCACCGGTACGTGCGGCTCGCGGGCTCGGACACCGCCGAGGTGATCGAGGGCCTGGCCTCGCACGCCCCGATGCGCACGGTCCCGGTCCGCTCCCTCGCCGACGCGCATCGGCGTCGGGCCCTCGCGCACGCGCGGACGTGCTTCGACCACCTGGCGGGCGCGGTCGGTCGCCGTCGCCGTAACCGACGCGCTCACCGAACGCGCCCTGCTCACCTGGGAGTTCGGGCCCGCCCTCGACCAGGCCTGGCTCACCCGCACGGGCACGAGCCGCGTCGTCACGCTCACCCCCACCGGCCGTACGGAACTCCGGTCCCGGCTCGGCATCCCGGAGTCGGAGCTGTGCCCGTGAGAGGCACGCAACTGCGCCCGTGAAGGGCACGAGGCGCCGGGGCGGCGCCGGTCAGATCCTGATGCCGCGTTTCGCCAGGTAACTGATCGGGTTGATGTCCGACCCGTACCCCCGCCGCGCCCGGATCTCCAGGTGGAGGTGGGGGCCCGTGGAGCGGCCCGTGTTGCCGCTGCTGCCGATCCGCTGGCCCGCGAACACCCGCGCGCCCGCGCGTACGTTGATACGGGACAGGTGCGCGTACAGGACGTACCGCCCGTCCCGCATGCGCACCGTGACCGCCTTGCCGTAGGCGCCGGACCAGCGGGCCAGGACGACGACGCCCTGGGCGACCGACCAGACGGGGGTGCCCTGCGGGACGGCCAGGTCGACGCCGGTGTGGTAGCCGGCGAGCCAGTTGCCGCGGACGCGGTAGCCGGTCGTGATGCGGTAGCGCCGGGTCAGCGGGCGGGCCCAGGGGCGTGCCGCCGCCGCGCCCTCCGCACCGGCGGCGGGCCCGGCGGGGCACGCGGACCTGTCGTCCGTCCACCGCCCCTCCCCGCCGCCGGTCCACGACCAGGGCCCGGTGGGCGTCTCGCTGCCCCAGTCCGTGCCGCGCTCCGGCACCCAGTCGCCCTGCCGGTCCTGCGGCGCGGGCTCGGCGCACGCCCCGGCGAGTCCGGGGTCGCGCAGGTCGGCGTCGCTGAGCTGGAACTGCGCCTCGTCGACGGCCGCGAGCAGTTGCTCGTACTCCCGGTCGTAGTACGCGGAGCAGGCGCCGGTCAGGTCGGTCCACGTATCGGGGTCGTTCGGGTCCGCCGGGGCGCGCAGGGCGCTCTCGGGGACGGGCAGGCGGAAGCCGAGTGCGCCGGCGCCGAGGAGCCCGGCGGCGAGTCCGAGCGCCCGCCGGCGCGTCGTGTCCGTTGCCGCGGAATCCGCGCCCGGGGTCGCCGGGGCGGGCCGTTCCGCGGTGCTGCTGTGGTCGCTCACCTCGTGTGCCATGGGACCGAGCACACGGCGAACCCCGGCCCCCGTGCACGCCGACCGCCGCCGTCCGGAGGACCCGGCCCGTTCGCACACAGCCTCAGAGAACTCCGCCGTCCCGCCGCCGTTGGCCCATGGCTGTGCCGTAGATGCGCGCCATTGGTACATTCACGGCGGAACATCTCGTACGTACGGATCGAATTGCGTACGAGCGTGAGGAGCGCCGCGGACGGGTCGCCGTCCGGGCGGGGCAGGAGGCCGGCGGCATGGCTGTGGACGCACTCGACACCCGTATTCTCCGGCTGCTGCTGGAGCAGCCGCGCACGAGCGTGCGGGAGTACGCCCGGATCCTCGGCATCGCGCGCGGCACGCTGCAGGCGCGGCTCGACCGGTTGGAGCGGGACGGGGTGATCACGGGGACGGGTCCGACGCTGTCGCCCGCCGCGCTCGGGCATCCGGTCCTCGCGTTCGTGCACGTCGAGGTGACGCAGGGGCACCTGGACGAGGTGGGGGACGCGCTCGCGGCCGTGCCGGAGATCATCGAGGCGTTCTCGATCACGGGCGGCGGCGATCTCCTCACCCGTGTCGCGGCGCGGGACAACGGTCATCTGGAGGACGTCATCCAGCAGCTGATCCAGCTGCCCGGCGTGGTCCGCACCCGCACCGAGGTCGCCCTGCGCGAGCGGGTGCCGCACCGGCTGCTTCCGCTGGTCGAGTCGGTGGGCGCGGCGGCGGACCGGCGGGAGAGGAGCCGCTGACCGCAGGCCTTGGCATCCTGGGAGGCATGACCACTCCGAGCAGCAGCCCCGCCTCCCCCGCCCTCCCGCACACCGCCGTCGTCTTCGACCTGGACGGCACACTCGTCGACAGCGAGCCCAACTACTTCGAGGCGGGCCGGCGGCTGCTCGCCTCGCTCGGCGTCGACGGCTTCGACTGGCAGGAGCACGAGAAGTACGTCGGCATCAGCACGGCCGAGACCCTGGCGATCTGGCGTGAGAAGTACGCCCTGACCGCGCCCCTCGACGAGCTGCTGGCCGAGAAGAACCGCCTGTACCTGGAGTTGGCGGCGGCGGAGACGCACGCGTACCCGGAGATGCGCGCCTTCGTGGAGCTGCTGCACGCCCAGGGGGTGCCGATGGCGGTGGCGTCGGGTTCGTCGCGCGCGGCGATCACGGCGATCCTGCGTGGCACGGGCCTGGACGCGCTGTTGCCGACGCTGGTCTCCGCCGAGGAGGTGCCGCAGGGGAAGCCGGAGCCCGACGTGTTCCTGGAGGCGGCCCGCCGCCTGGGCGTCGCGCCGGCCGACTGCGTGGTCCTGGAGGACGCGGCGCCGGGTGCGGTCGCCGCGCACAAGGCGGGCATGGCCTGCATCGCGATCCCGTACGTGGCGGCCACCGCCGACGACCCGGCGTTCGCCACGGCCGACCTGGTCTTCCCGGGCGGCCAGCGGGAGTTCACGGCACGGGCGGCCTACGACTGGCTCCTCGCCTCCCGCACCGCGGCCTGACGGTACGTCACCGCCCGCTTCCCCGGCGGGAGTCGACCGCCCGCCCGGGTTGCTCGGCCGGTGTCAGGAAGCCGGGGAAGCGCGGCTCCACGAGGGGGCGCAGGGCGCGGCGGACCGGCGCGCTGGACAGCAGCACCGTCACGCCCGCCCCGTACAGCGCGAGCACGAGCAGGGCCGGGGCGCCGAGCCCGCCGAGCAGCTCGTAGAGCCCGTACGCCTGGCCGGTCTGCACGAGGAGGCCGTGGACCAGGAACGGGAACATGGTCGCGGCGCCGAGGGCCGTGAACGCGGTGCGGCGGGCGGGGACGAGCGCGAAGAACGCCGCGATCAGCACGGCCGACACGACGAAGAGGCCGAGCCGCATCGCGATGTAGTCGAGCGAACCGGTGTGCAGCTCGGCGTTGTTGTTGCGCATGTAGAGCCAGTTGGCGTTGATGTGCGGGGCGCGGGCGTACGCGAGGACGAGCGCGGCGAGCAGGACGAGCGGGGCGAGGACGCGGACGGCCGGGGTGCGGAGGCGGTGGAAGTGCTCGGGGCGCAGCCGCAGTCCGAGGACGAACCAGGGCAGGAACATCAGGACGCGGGGCAGGGCGAGTTCGTAGCCGATGCCGGTGAGTCCGGCGGCGAGCGAGACGAGCACGGCGATCGCGACGGGGAAGCGCACGGCCCGCCACACGGGCGCGGTGATCCGCCACAGGAACAGCGCGACGAGGAACCACAGCAGGTACACGGGCTCGGTCGGCGTCAGCGAGAACGGCACGTCGTACAGGGCGGTCTGCAGCGCCTTGTAGACGACGGTGAACAGCAGGTACGGGGCGAGGACGCGGGCGAGCAGGGCCCGGATCTGCGGGCCGGTGCCGGTGAAGCCGCGGGAGAAGAGCCCGCAGAGCAGCACGAACGCCGGCATGTGGAAGAGGTAGACGACGGTGTACGCGGCCTTGAACGTCTCCATGTCCCGTACGAGCACGGCCCAGTTGTGGCCGATGACGACGAGGACGACGAGCAGGAACTTGGCGTTGTCGAAGAATGGGTCGCGCTGTGACGGGGCGGGCGGGCGGTTCCGGCTGAGGTGGCGGCGCAGGGGCTGGAGCGTGGTGTTCGTCGAGAGCGTCACGGGCGGCTGCTTCCTCTGCTTCCTCGCGTACGTGCTTCGTTCGTTCGGGCCTTCCCGCTGTGAACGAGCCGGGCCGGGCGCGGTCCCGGGCGGGACGCGTGGTGCGGGGCCGGGTCGGCGGCGGGGGCTGTCGGCGGGCGGTCTGCCGGCGGACTGCGGGCACGGGAAGAGCCGTGCCGCAGGGGTGTGCGGCACGGCTCCGAGAGGCGTGCGCCGGCCCGTGGGGCGCGGCGGTCAGAAGGTGAAGACCTCGCCGGTGGCCGCCTCGGCCTCACAGGCGTTCGCGAAGGTCTTCCACTGGTGCACGGTACGGCCGTGCCAGTGGCCGTAGGCGTGCACCGTCACCGGCCTGTACTGCTTGGTGCAGATCTGGTTCGGGCTCTTGTTCAGCTTGTGGATGTCGCCCTTGGCCTCGCGCAGGAGCCCGCAGGCCGCCTGGGTCGTGGGGTGGGTGCCACCGGGAGGGTTGCAGGTCAGAAGCGCGAAGGACGCCTCCGAGGGCACGGCACGGTAGGTACCGTCGTGCTTCATCAGGGTCAGCTTCGCCCCCGGCCGCGTCTGCTCGGGAGCAGGGTCGGACGTGGAGGCTGCGACGGGCTGAGCCCCGAGCGCGATCGCACAGAGCGCGGCAGCGAAGGCCACGCGGGTGCGAGAGATGCGTGCAGTCATAAGTCATACGTGTAGCTCTTCGGCGCCCGTTGTTCGGCGACCGTCACCCACCTGGCGCGTGTCGCCCGCCCGCCTCGGCCCGCCCGTGCGCGGCTCGTCGGAGGCAGCGGGAGGCGAAGGCGAGGGATCGCGCGAAGAGTTCGTCGACGGCGGCCTCGGCGAGCCCGATCCAGCCGTGCTCGGCCCCCTCGATCAGCCCCAACTCTGCCTGTGCTCCTGCCTGTTGGAGCCGCGCGGCGAGGTCTTCGCTGTGGGACGGGTCGACCATCGTGTCGTGCGTGCCGTGCAGCAGCAGGAACGGCGGGGCGTCGCCGTGCACCCGGGCGAGCGGTCCGGCTTCGGCGGCGCGTTCCGGGTGGCGGGCGGGCGGCCCGCCGATGAGGGCGGCTTCGGGCGTGGCCGGGTCGGCGGGGTCGAAGGAGCCGCGCGGGGTGGTGAGGTCGGCGGGGCCGTACCAGACGACGGCTCCGGCGAGCTGGGGTGCGGGTGGAGCAGGTGGAGCGGGCGAGGGCTGTGACGGCGGGGTGGAGGTGAGGGCGAGGAGGGAGGCGAGGTGGCCGCCCGCCGACTCGCCCCAGACGACGACGCGTTCGGCGTCGACGCCGAGTTCCGGTCCGCGCAGGGTGAGCCAGCGCAGGGCCGCGCGCAGGTCGTCGAGCTGAGCGGGGAAGCGGGCTTCGCCGCTCAGCCGATAGTCGACGCAGGCGACGGCCAGGCCGTGGGCGGCGATACGGGCGAACGGTCCCGGCTCCCAGTCCCGCGTACGGGGCCCCAGATCGTCCCGCCGACCGCGCCGCCAGGCCCCGCCGTGCACGTACAGGACGAGCGGGACAGGCCTCGCGCCCGCTGGGGCGGGGTGCATGTCGGCCCCGGTGGGCGGCTCGTCGGGTGGGGCGGGCGCGGGGAGCCAGAGGTCGAGCTCCAGTGGACGGGCGCCCTCGACCTCGGCGTACGACACGCCCCGCAACACACTTGCCCCGCCTGCCACTTGTGCGCGCGGCGGCAGGCGGGCGGCGTCCGGGTGGGGTGCGGGGACGCGTTCCCGTACGGCTGCCGTGTCGGGGGTCATCGGGTGCGCCACTGGTGGTCGGGGAGGAAGCGCACGTCGTACTCCTGGGGGACGGAGGCGAACTTCTCGGGGGCGGGGACGACGGGGGTACGGGGCAGGCCGAGCTCTTCGGCGGGGGCGCCGAGGGTCTCGAAGAACCGCTCGAAGGTTCCGCCGGGCCCTGCGGCGACGCCGACGACCTGGCTGTGGTGGCGCTCCATGCGGTAGCTGTGCGGGCAGTTCTTCGGCACGAACCCGAAGTCGCCGGGCGCGAGGAGCTTCTCCTGCTGCTCGCCGTCGGTGTCCTCGACGAAGAGGCGGACGGCGCCTGCGGTGACGTAGAAGACCTCGTGGGTGTCGCGGTGCAGATGGGCGGGGACGAGGTCGCCCTTGGGGCCTTCGACGGTGAAGAAGTTGAAGGTGTTCTCGGTCTGCTCGCCGCCCGCGTACACGGTGACGAGGTCCCCGAACAGGTGGGCCCGGTCCCCTTCGCCGCGCTCGACGAAGTACGGCTTCGTCGGGTCGGCGGGGATGCGGGAGGTGCTGCGGTAGCGGGTCGTGAAAGTCATGTCAGGTAGCCTGACATAGATGTCGCTGCGGCAACAAGCCCCCGGGAGGCGGGCTCGGCGGGCCTCGGCGCTGACGCAGGGCTGGGCGTGCGGTGCGGGCGGGGGCGGTGCGGCGATAGGCTCGGGCCCCCTTCCCGACCACTCCCCGTTCCCCTGTGAGGAAGCGATGTCCGCAGCCGGCCGCCATCTTCCGCAGCTTCTCGGCGAAGCCCGGCGCTGGTTCGAGGAGGCTCTGCTCGACGCGCTCGCACGGGCGGGCGCGGAGCCCGTCTCGCCGACCCAGGCAGCGGTGTTCGCGGCGCTCGACGAGGACGGCACGACGGTGTCCGAGCTGGCCCGGCGGATGGGCGTGACGCGGCAGACCACGCATCAGGCGGTGCACGGCCTGATCACGCTCGGCCTGCTGGAGCAGTCCCCCGACCCGGCCTCCGCCCGCCGCCGCCTGATCCGCCGCACCCCGTCCGGCGAGCGTGCCCACGAGCAGGCCGTACGCACCCTGGCCCGCCTGGAGGAGGTCCTCGCGGAACGTATCGGGCCGGATCAAGTCGCCGCGCTGCGCGCCGCGTTGGAGGCGGAGTGGGGCGATCCGCCGGTGGTCTAGCGGGGGTGCGGACGGTGCCGCCGTCAGTCGGCGGGGCGCAGGGCGCGCCAGATCCGTTCGGCCAGGGTGCGCGCTGTCGCGTCGGGGTCGCGGTCGTACGCGCCGGACAGCGTTCGCCGTACGGCTTCCTCGACCGGGCCGAGGATCAGCATCTCCAGGATCGGGGTCGGCAGCGGTGCGACGCGGCCCGCCGCGATGTGGGGTCGCAGCCAGTCGACGACGGGCGTGAGTCGCTGCGCCCTGAGCGCGCGCACCTCGTCGGCCTGCGCGGCGGGATGGCCGGAGCAGGCGGAGTACGCGGAGGTGTGCAGGAAGAGGGCGAGGTCGCGGTGGTCTGCGGCGAAGCGGAGGTGGGCGCGGACGCAGGCGTGGATTCCGGCGCGGGGTGTGCGCGGCGGCGGGGTGAGGGCGGCGCGCAGGGTGTCGTCGAGGCGGTCGAGGCAGCGGGCGTGGAGGTGGGCGGCGAGGCCGTCGATGCTGCCGAAGTGGTGGTAGAGGCTGCCGAGGCTGACGTCTGCCGCCTCGGCGACGGCGTGCACGGTGAATCCCGGCCGGCCGGAGGCGGCGAACACCTGTGACGCGGCCGCGAGCAGCCGCTCGGCGGTGGCCGTACCGCGCTGCTGCTTGGCGGGCATGGTCGGATCCCGTCGAGGTCGTGGGCCAACTCGGCGCGGGTACGGACGAGTTGGCGCGCGAGCCGCCGTGTCTCGGCTCGCGCCGCCTCCCCGTCCGGCCCTCGCGGACCGCCCGGTGGCATCGGCGCCTCGCGGGCTGCTCCGTGTCTCCTCGCGCACCCCCAAGTCGCGAGGGCGAGCAGCACTCTTCGGCCACCCCGCACATCAGCCCCAACTGCAGGTCGGACACCAATGTCCGCCGCGCGGTGCCCCGTTGCCGAAGCGGGCGCCTGCCACCGGTAGGCCGCCGGTCCCCCGAAGTCCGGCGGCCTGGGAGAAGTATGGCCTCGGCGACGGCCGACGCGGAACAGTTTTCTAGAAAATTCTTCCAGTAAACGAAGGGCCCCGCTGACTGATGGCGCGGCCCTGAGCGCACCTCTCCTCGGCCCGCTGATTCGACGTATGCCAAAATAGGGGCATGGCTGATGCAAAGGTGGTTTCCGTGGACGGCGTGGTTCCGTGCTGCCCTCCGCTCACCGAGCGGCCGTTCTCGGCCGAGGAGGCGGAACGGGCGGCGCCGATGTTCAAGGCGCTCGGCGATCCGGTGCGGCTGCGGTTGTTCTCGCTGGTCGCCTCGCATCCGGGCGGGGAGGCGTGTGTCTGCGACATCTCTGATGTCGGTGTCTCGCAGCCGACGGTCTCCCATCATCTGAAGAAGCTGAAGGAGGCCGGGCTGCTGACCTCCGAGCGCCGGGGCACCTGGGTGTACTACCAGGTCGAGCCGTCCGTGCTCGCCGCGATGGGGCACCTCCTCTCCCCTGCCGTGCCTGCTGCCTCTGTCGCATCTGCCGCGCCTGCCGCGTCGCCCGCACCTGCCGCACCTGCCGCTTCCCGCTGACGAAGGATCGTCCCGCCGTGCTCGTCGCCCGTTCCGTCGCCCTGTTCGCCGTCGCCGCCCTGTTCGAGATCGGGGGCGCCTGGCTGGTGTGGCAGGGCATCCGGGAGCACAAGGGCTGGATCTGGATCGGTGCGGGTGTGATCGCCCTCGGCTTGTACGGCGTCGTGGCCACGCTTCAGTCGGACGACAACTTCGGCCGCATCCTCGCCGCGTACGGCGGGGTGTTCGTCGCCGGGTCCATCGCCTGGGGCATGGTCGCCGACGGCTACCGGCCCGACCGGTTCGACGTGATCGGGGCGTTGATCTGCCTGGCCGGGATGGCCGTGATCATGTACGCGCCGCGCGGCCACTGAGCGCGCCGGGTCACCGGTCGCGCCGGGTCACCGGTCGCGCCGGGTCACCGGTCGCGCCGGGTCACCGGTCGCGCCGGGTCACCGGTCGAACCACACCTCCTCCAGGCCGAAGGCCGCGTTGGACGTGCGGCGGACGTGGAAGACCGAGACGTACGTCCCGGCACGCCAGGCCGGCGGGTGGTCGCCGCCGAGGGCGAGCGTGCCGAGCACTCCCCAGTCGCGCATGCTCGGCTCCTCCTCGAAGTCGAAGCCCTCCTCCGCGGCCTTCGCCCGGTCCACGCCCATCGCCCGCAGCAGACGCCCCGGGTCGCCGATGATCTCCCAGTCGTCGTCGCAGTCCCAGCCGCCCGCGATCAGTTCCTCGCCGCCCGGCAGGTACACGGCGTCCTGGAGGTAGCTGTTGCCGTAGTCCATGTCCACGTGGCCGACGATGCGGGCCTCCGGGAAGCGCTCGCGGAGCCGCTCCGCCTCCTCCACCATGGCCTGCTCCAGCAGGTCGCTGCCGAGGGCGGGCTCGACGATGTGCACCACGTTGCCCCAGCAGCCGACGGCTATGCGGTCCAGGTCCTTGCGGACGTCCGGGTCGGGCAGGTCGAACAGCGCGACGGTGGGCAGCTCCTCGATCACCGACTCGACCGTGCCGAGCGCCTCCGCGAACCGCCGTGCCCGTACCGGGTCGTGGGGCGGGGACGGGGCGTCCGCGGGTTCGTCGCCCGGCTCGGGGAACGGCGGGAAGCGCAGGGTCAGCGTGGCGCAGCTGCCCGCCTTGGGCCGGACCTCCTGCTCGGGATCGCGCGGCTCGTCGTCGACGGTCCAGTCCTCGGCGTCCGTGTCCTCGCTGTCGCCGAGACCGCTTCTGCGGTAGGCGTCCAGGACTGTGCTGAGGCGTTCCTCCGGGTCGTCGCGGTCGAGCATGCCGCGCAAGTGGCTGAGGGGCGCGCAGACGTAGCCCTGCTCGTCGTCCGGGTCGGGGAACTCGCCCTCGTCGCCGCCCCGTTCGGCCGCTTCTCGGGCCATCTCGTCCTTGTCCAGGGGGCGTTCGACGACCACCGGTTCGTCGTCCTCGGCCGGGTCGGGGTGCAGGTTCCAGCGGGCGTCCCGCAGGTGGACCTGGGTCTCGCCGAGGTACCAGGCCGCGCCCTGGACGAAGGGGTCGTCCTCGGCGGCGGCGATCTCGTCGTACGTCGTGAAGCGCTCGCGGATCAACTCGCCGAGGCGGTCCAGGCTTTCCGGCGAGAAGTCCCAGGCCTCGGGGCCGCCGCCGGCGACGTCCGTCCAGGCGGGGAAGGCGGCGCGGCGCTCCGCGAGGTAGGAGCGCAGGCGCGGGTTGTCGTGCAAGAGCGATTCCCGGAGCGCCGGGTCGGCGTCCAACTCCCGGAGTTCCTCGGAGAGTTGGGCACGCTCCTCGTCGGTGAGGGGCGGCGGGAGGTGTTCCGGGCCGACGAGGGGCCAGAGGATCTCGGGCCAGGGCTCGCCCGAACCGCCGGAGCCAGCGGAGCCACCGGAGCCACCCGATCCGCCGGGGCCGCCCGGTCCACCTGGTCCGCCTGGTCCGCCGCCGGCCAGGTGCTCCTCGCCCGGGTCGGGGAACTGGTCGACCACCTCCCGCAGGGACGTGCCGCGCA
Source organism: Streptomyces sp. Da 82-17 (assembly GCF_046098215.1). NCBI lineage: Bacteria > Bacillati > Actinomycetota > Actinomycetes > Kitasatosporales > Streptomycetaceae > Streptomyces > Streptomyces sp. Da 82-17. Next base: position 129,478 of record NZ_JBJURH010000011.1, on the reverse strand, counting down.
GGACGGCGCGCACCATCTCGGCCGGGTGCTCGGACCAGCCCGCGTACCGCGTGGGCTGGGCTACGTAGACGGAGTCCGTCCAGTACGAGTCCTTCGCGTACCAAGTGCCGGGCGGGGCCTCGGGGTTGGTGCTGCGGAACTGCCAGCTCGCGTTCTTGTTGCGGACGACGCACTCCCCCACGTACCACGCGGCCATCGTCCAGAACGGGCGGTGCGCGACCCTGTCGTACTTCGCGACCGTGCCCAGGCGGTCGCGCAGGAACTGCTCCAGGGCGTCGAGGGAGTCCGGGCCGAAGTCCCAGCGTTCGGGGCCGCCGCCCATCCGGTCCGCCCACCACGTGAGGTAGTCGTGGAAGCGTTCCTTCGGCCACTGCTTCCAGGACCAGCCGAAGGCGTCGAGGTCCTCGGAACGGACCCAGGGCGTGGGTGTACGGGCCGGTTTCCAGCCGGGCTCGGCCGCCTTGCGCGCGACGGTGGCCTTGCGGAGGCGGAGGGCGACCGTCGCGAAAATGTTGTCCGTCTTCTCGTAGACCGCCTGGCCCACCAGGAGGATCGGGACGATGGGCTCCAGGCCGAGCGCGGGGTCCGGCTGGATCGCGGGCATGCCGACGGCGCCGGCCTCCTCGTCCCACACCCAGCGGCCGCCGCCCTCGGCGAGCAGCACTTCGCCGAGATAGCCGGCGAGGCACTCCATGTACAGCCCCCGGGCGTGCGTGCCGTCGTCCGTGCCGTACAGGGTGATCAGGTCGCTCTCTAGGGGTCTGAGGGAGTCGACCGAATAGTCGTGCTGCCAGCCCTCGCCCGTGAACTGGTCCACGAGCAGGTTCATGCGCTCGTGGAGGGTCTCGATCCAGATGTACAAGGCGTGGGCGGGCGAGCCCTCTTGAGCGTCCCTGCCCGCGAGATAGGCGTCCATGGGTTCGAACGTAGGGCATGCCACTGACATCGCCCGGCCGAGCGGGGGCCGCCCCGGATGATCACTCCAAATCGCTCCAACTGGACGGGAGAACTCCGCTAGTTGACCCGCTGACCTGGCCCTCCGGCAGCTCCCTCCCGACCGCTGTAGCGCAGCAGTTGCGGCACACGGGCGGCCAGGGCGAGGAGCAGCAGGACGAGGAGCACGGCGCTGACGAACGTGGTCGTGCCGACGCCCGCGTGCGCGGCGGACGCGCCGAGGCCGAGGGACGCCAACGGCATGACGCCGATGGCCAGTTCCTGGATGCCGAGGGCGCGGCCCTGCACGGCGGGCTCGGTGACCATGAGCAGCAGCGTGGACTGCAGCACACCGAACGTGGCGCTCGTCAGGCCGATGCACGCCATCAGGACGAACGACAGCGCCGTGTGGTGGGACAGCGCGAACAGCGCCCACAGGGCCGCCCAGGTCGCGGTGCCGATGACGAACAGGCCGCCCTTCGCCCGGAAGTCGCCGAGCGCGGCGATGACCAGCGATCCGGCGAGGCCGCCCGCTCCGCTGCAGGTGAGGAGCCAGCCGAGGCCGGCCGCGTCGAGGTGCAGCACCTCGTCGGCGAAGACCGGCATGAAGCCCTGGTAGACCGGCCACAGCAGGATGTTGGCGGCCAGCGTCACGAACAGCACGCCCGCGGCGAGGCGGTTGGTGAGGACGGTGCGTACGCCGGACCTGAGCATGCGGCCCACGGACTCGGGTCGTCGCGTACCGGCGTCCGCGGCGCGCGCGGAGTGGGCGGCCCGTACGGCGTGTGCGGGGCGGGCGTGGCGGCGCAGGGGCCGGAGGGCCAGGAGGGAGACGCCGTACCAGGCGGTCGAGATCCACAGGGCCGTCGGCGCGCCCACGGCGCTGATCAGGGCGCCGCCGATGGCCGGTCCCAGGACCTGCGTCATGTTCATCGCCATCGCGTTGAGGGCGTTGGCGTTGCTGAGGCTCTCGCGGCCCACGAGGTCCAGGACGAGGGCGAAGCGGGCCGGCTGGGACGGGGACTGGGCCAGGCCGACGGCGAGACCGCCGAGGACCAGGGCCCAGTAGGGGACGCGGAAGAAGGACTCCATCGCGGCGACGGCGGCGACGGCGACCAGCGCCCACGTGCAGGCGAAGGTGAGCATCCGCACCCGGTCGAGGCGGTCCGAGAGCACCCCGGCGAACGGGCCGAGGAGCATCGGCGCGAGGCGGGCGGCGGTGAACACGGCGAGCAGCATCTCCGAGTGCGTGGACTGGAAGACGAGCCAGCCGAGGATCAGCGTCTGCGTCCAAGTCCCGCAGAAGAAGAAGAGGTTGGACACCCAGAGGAGGCGGAAGGGCGGGCTGTTGCGCAGGGAGGAGAGGGGGCCGGTGGCCGCTCGCGGGGCGGGCGGAGGTCCCGGTTCCCGCCCCGCGCCGCGCGGTGCACGTTCGCGCTGTTCTTCGGCCGTCATCTACCGCTCGGCCGTCGTCCGGGGGAGCACGCGCTCCAGGAGTACGTACGCGGCGATCGCGACGACGAGTCCGCTGACGGCGTCCGAGAACCGCGGCGCGTACCAGTGGACGAGTCCGCCGACGAGGGCGCCCGCGCCCCAGGCCGCGAACGCGGTGGGGCGTACGGCGCCGGTGGCGCGGGCCTCGGCGCGGCGGCGCAGGAGGACCTGGTCGGCGATGAGGACGCCGCCGAGGGGCGGGACGAAGACGCTGAGGACCACCAGCCAGTCGAGGAAGTGGTTCCACACCCCGGCGAGGGCGGCGGCGGTGCCGATGACGCCGAGGACCAGGGTCATGACGCGCATCTTCGTACGGGTGAGGTGGGACCAGCTGAGGGCCCCGTTGTAGAGGCAGTGGCTGCACACCGAGCCGAGGTTGACGAGGACGAAGACGGCGGCGAGCGCGTCCAGGAACGCGCCGTGGCCGTCGGTCAGGAGGGGCAGGAAGTTGCCGCCGACGGTCTCGGCGGAGGCGATCGCCCCGGCCGCGACGACGATGCCGCCGGTGAGCTGCGCGACCAGGCTGGCCAGCGGGAACGCGGTGGCGGTGGCGAGCACGGCCTGCCTGCCGTCCTTCGACCAGCGGGTGAAGTCGGCGGTCATGGTGCCCGAGTCGGCGAACGTCGCCATGATCAGCGAGACGGCCGCGCCGAACGTCATCGCACCGGCGCCGGCGACTCCTTCGTACGCGAAGACCGCGCCCAGGTCGTGCTCGCGGGCGACGAGGACGACGGCGGTGGCGCCGACGACGACGAAGAGCGGGGCGGCGACCGCGCCGAGCCAGGAGAGGGCGCGGATGCCGAGGTAGGTGACGGCGACGAACGCCGCGCCCGCGACGGCGGCGACGAGCTGTTCGTGCCAGCCGAAGGCCTGGTGGAGGGTGGCGCCGGTGGCGCCGGTGTTGAAGGCGAACCAGCCGACGACGACGGTGGCGAGGAAGCCGGACGCCACGACGTGGCCGACCCGGCCGAAGGTCCTGGTGGCCTGCAGGGCGAAGTTCTCGCCGGTGCTGCCCGCGCGGTGGCTGAGCAGTCCGACGTACGCGAACATCACCAGGTTCGCGACGAGGATGGCGGCCAGCCCACGCCAGAAACCCAGGACGGCGACGACGACCCCGCCCGGTACGGCGTTGGTGAGGATCATCGGGAAGCCGAACCAGACGGCCGACACCGCCGGCAGGGACTTGCGGCGTTCCGGGGGCACGGGGCTGTGCTCGTACTCCGCTTCGAGCTCGGGAGCGGCGGTCGCGGAGGCGGTGCTCGCGGGTGCCGCGTGCTCGGGAGCGGTGTGCTCAGGTGCGGTGTGCTCGGGTGCCGCGTCGTCCGCGGGGGTCCGACAGGGGTGACGGCTGTCCATGGCAGGGGTCTCCGAAGTGGGCCGGCGCGCGGGTCAGTTGAGGGCCGCGGAGAGGGCCAGCGCGGCCTTCTCGAAGGCCTCGGCTGGCGGGTGCGTGATACCGGCGCCGATCATGCCGATGCCCGCCTCCTTGTGGGCGATGGCGGTGTTGATGACCGGCAGGATCCCGGTGGCCAGGACCTTGCGGACGTCGATGCCCGTGGGGATGCCCTGGAAGTCGAGGGCGGGGATGGTGACGTTCGGGTTCTGCGCGGTGGTGATCTCGCCCATCTCGCGGGTGAAGCCGACGGCTTCCTGCACGGTGCCGCCGACGAGCGCGACGATCGCGGGCGCGGTGGACATGGCGAAGCCGCCGAAGCCGTACGTCTCGGTGATGGCGCTGTCGCCGATGTCGAGGCCGGAGTCCTCCGGCTTGTACCCGGCGAACATCGGGCCGACGACGCGCTGCGCCGGGCCGGTGAACCACTGGTCGCCGGGCAGGCCGCTGACGCGGATACCGAACTCGACGCCGTTGCGGGCCATGGTCGTGACGACGGTGGAGCCCTCGATGCCGTGGGCGGCGTCCAGGGCGGCCTTGGCCATGGCCATCCAGGTGGGGCCGGAGAAGTAGTCGGAGGACGCGATGAAGTCGAAGACCTCCTTCTTCTGCTCCGTGGTGAAGCGCGTCTGCAGCAGCGCCGGGGCGAGGGCCTGCTGCAGGAGGACGGTGCCGGCGATGTTGCGGTTGTGGCACTCGTCGCCCATGTGCAGGGCCTGGGACACCAGCAGGCGCAGGTCGATCGGGCCGCCGATCTCCATGGCCTCCTGGAGCATCGGGCCGAGCACGTCCCGCATCCAGATCAGCCGCTCGATCACCGAGGCGTCGTTGGCGCCCATGCGGAGGATCTTCGCCATCTGCTCGGACAGGTTGGTGTACGCGGTGTTCCCGTACGTCTGGTTGTGCACGACGTGCATGTACATCGAGGCGGAGGTGACGCCCGCCATGGAGCCGACGCAGTCGTGCTCGTGGCACGGCGAGAAGGTGATCGCGCCGGACGCGGCGAGCTCGGCGGCCTCGTCGAGGTCGGCGGCGAGGCCCTCGAAGACGAGCGCGCCGGTGACGGCGCCCTTCATCGCGCCGGCCATCCGGTCCCAGGTGATGGGCGGGCCCGCGTGCAGGATCGTGGTGGGCGTCATGCCCGGTACAACGTCGAGGGCGCGGCCGAAACCGGTCAGCATCGGCTGGGAGTCGGTGATCCGCTCGACGGCCAGGGCGTTGGCGGCGTCGATGCGGGCGGCGGCCTCGGGGCTCTCCAGGGCGTCGAGGGCGTCGAGTATCTCCGGTTTGCCGCCGCCCGGGGGCGTCCAGTCGAGGGTGGTGACCTTGGCGCCCTGTGCGGCGAGGTCGTCCTCGAACATGGCGAGGCCGACGTTGACGACGTCCAGGTCGCTCGCGAACAGGGCGTTCACGGGGGCGAGTCGAGGGGTGTCGTTGCCGTTGTCGTGGTCGGGGGTGCGCTGCGCGTTGCTCATGCGTGGGTGGCCTTCCGGGCGATGGCGCGGGCGAACTGGCCCGTCTCGGTGCTGCTGCGGGTGACGGTGACGCCGGCCGCCTCCAGCGTGGCGATCTGCTGGTCGAGGGCGGGGGTGTCGAGGTCGGTGCCGAGGACGTAGCCGACGATCTCCAGGTGGCGGCCCGCGTCGGCGGCGATCCGCCGGGCCTCCCGGATCGCGGGCACGGTGACGCCCGCGGGGTCCTCGTGGGCGCCGAAGCCGAGCACGAAGTCCATGACGATGACGGCGACTTCGGGGTCCTTCGCCTCCTCGACCAGGCGGGCGAGCCGCTGCGAGGGGTCGATCATCGGGTGCGGGCGACCGTCGGTGAAGCCGTCGTCGCCGAAGTCCAGGAAGGTGTGGCCGATGCTGGGGCTGCCGGCGGCGAGGCGGCGCTCGGGGTCCTTCTGGATGTTGCTCCACACGTCGTGCCCGAGGTCGAGCATCGCGTACATCGACTCGTCGCAGAGCGTGCCGCCGCAGAACAGGCCGCGTACGTACTGCTGTTCGGGCTTGAGGAGGGCGGCGACGCGGTCGACGTGGGCGGTGTCGAGGGGTGCGACCTCGGCCTTCGGGTCCACGCCGAGGCGGACGGCCTGGAGGGCGGCGTCCTGGGTTCCGGTGGCGAAGTGCCCGCCCGCGGCGACCACGGCGTCCTCGGAGCCGCCGACGAAGTAGACGACGACGGGTTTGCCCGCGGTGGCGATCTCGGCGAGCACCTTCTGCTCGACGGCCGGTGCCGGGGGCTTGGAGACGAGGACGATGACGCTGGTCGCCGGGTCGGCGGCGAGGGCGCGGATGCCGTCGATCATCATGATGCCGCCGACCTCCTCGCTGAGGTCGCGGCCGCCGGTGCCGATGAGTTGCGAGACGCCCGCGCCGAGCGCGTGCACGCGGACGCTGACCTCCTGCGAGCCGGTGCCGGACGCGGCGACGATGCCGACCGAGCCGGGCCTGACGGCGTTGGCGAAGCAGAGGCCGACGTTGTTGACGATCGCGGTGCCGCAGTCCGGGCCCATCATCAACAGGCCCTTGTCGTGGGCGAGTTGCTTGAGGGCGATTTCCTGCTCGACGGGCACGTTGTCGCTGAACAGCAGCACGTGCAGGCCGTTCTCCAGGGCCTTGCGGGCCTCGCGCCCGGCGTACGCGCCGTTGACGGCGATCACGGCGAGGTTGGCGGCCGGGTTGTGCTGCGCGGCGGCCGCGATGGTGCGGTGCGTGACCTTCGCGTCGTCGTGCGCGGGCGTCTTCCGGGCGAGGAGCTCCTCGACGGCGGCGAGGACCGCGTCGGGGTCGGCGCCCTCGCCGGTCTCCACGACCACCATCAGGTCGCCGTTGCCCGCGGCTTCGAGGGCGGGCGTGAGGAGGCCGAGGTCGGCGAGGACCCCCTTGTTCATCTCGGTGCCCATGGCGACGAAGGCCTGCTCGACGCCGTCGAGGCCGTTGGCCTTCGTCGAGATGGCCATCAGGGACACGGAGTCGAAGTAGGTGTTCTTCTTGACGACTGCTGTGCTGGTCACAGCGAACCTCGCAGTTCTCTCTCCAGGTGGAGCCCGGTCACCAGACCGGACAGGGTGTCGGCGCCCGAGGTGTGGCCGTGGGCCAGCGCGCGCCGGACCGGGCTTCGGATGATGTCGACGGCCTGCGCCTCGCCGTGTCCACGGGTGGCGGCGAGCGCGTGCAGCACGTCGACGAGCGGGGCGCGGACACGCCCGCTCAGGGCCTCGCGCAGCGTGGTGGCGCTCAACAGGGTGGTGCGGCCCGGGTGTTGGGCGAGTACCCGCCCGAGGGCGGCGGCGAAGGGTCCGAGCCCGCTGCCGTCGAGTGCGGACAGCAGGGCGAGGCCGGTGAGGAAGTCGTCGCCGGCGGGTGTGAGGCCGGGGCCGAGGCCGAGGAGGGCGAGCACGGCCTCGCTCTCCGTGCCGCTTCTCGACCGTACGGCGCGGATCAGGCGTCGGCGGCCGTGGTCGAGTGCGGCGCAGACGGCCGTCTCCATCGGCCCGGCGGTGGGCGGCGCGCCGAGCATGCCGCCCAACTCCCCGTGGGTGTACGTCACTTGGTGCAGCGCGCGGGCCGCGGTGGCGAGGTCGGCCGGGGTGAGGCGGTCCAGGCTCGGCACAATGGGATCCCATCCAGCGGCATCCCGTACGCAGACCCGGATGTCGCCGGCCGCGCACGTCAGCCTGACGGAGTCCGGCGCGAACGCGACCGGCGCGCCGGGCCGGACGCCGCTGCCGCCCCAGTGCGGGACGTCCACGACCAGGGTGCGGGGCGCGTCGTCGCGTCCGCGTGCGGCCAGCGTGATGAGCCCGTCGTCCGGCAACTGCAGGTTGAGCACGCCCCGGAACACGCTCTCCACCCGTCCGTGACCGTCGAGTCCGCGCAGCCGCGCGAGCAGCGCGGCGTCACCGGAGTGCGTGCGCAGCACCTCGGACGTGCGCACCGGCACCACCTCCACTCCCCTTCCGGACCGACCCCTCCGGGCGCCGCTCGCCCCTCGGTCGACTCACGAGAAATTGGTATACCATTTCGCGCCCAGAAGCGAACCAGTCGAGGAGGACTTCCATGCGCATCGTCGTGGCCCTGGGTGGCAACGCGCTGGCCAGGCGGGGCGAACCGATGACGGCGGACCATCTGCGGGCCAACGTCAGGGCGTCCTGCGAGGCGCTCGCCGACCTGGCCGGGCAGCACGAGGTGGTCATCACGCACGGCAACGGGCCGCAGGTCGGCCTGCTCGCCCTGCAGAACCTCGCCTACCAGGACGTGGCCGCGTACCCGCTCGACATCCTCGGGGCGGAGACCCAGGGCATGATCGGCTATGTCATCCAGCAGGAGCTGAGCAACGCGCTCGGCGGTGCGCGCGAGGTCGCGGCGGTGCTGACGACGACCGAGGTCGACGAGTCCGACCCGGCGTTCGACCTGCCCACGAAGCTGATCGGCCCGATGTACTCGGCACACGACGCGGCCGACGCGGCGGCCGAGTACCGGTGGACGATCGCCCGGGACGGGGCCGGTTTCCGCCGGGTCGTGCCCTCCCCGCACCCGCTGCGGATCGTGCAGGCGCCGCTGGTGCGCACGCTGCTGGAGAACGGGCGGCTCGTGGTGTGCGTCGGCGGTGGCGGCGTGCCCGTGAAGACGGACGGCAAGGGCCGTCAGACGGGGCTGCAGGCGGTCGTCGACAAGGACCTCGCCAGCGCCGCGCTCGCCGCCGAGCTGGCGGCGGACATGCTGGTGATGCTGACGGACGGCGACTACGTCAGCGAGAACTGGGGCACGCCGGAGCAGCGTGACATCCGCACCGCTTCCCCGGAGGCGATCTCCGAACTCGCCTTCGCCGAGGGCTCGATGCAGCCGAAGGTGGACGCCGCGATCCGCGTCGCCCGGGCCGGCGGCCGCGCCCTCATCGGCCCGCTCGACCGCCTCGACGACCTGCTCGCCCGCCGCGTCGGCACGGAGATCCGGCCGGACGTGCCGGAGGGGATCGTCTTCGTCTGAGGCGTCTCGCGGTCGCGGGCCGGGTCCTCGTCGGGGAGGGGATACGTGCGGGCCGCCACCGGGGCGTTCCGGTGGCGGCCCGTTCTGGCCGTACGGAGCGGGTGGGCGGTCGCCCCGTGCGCATGGGCAACTGCCCTCGCAGCCCGGACAGTTGGTGTCCTGCCGACGCTCCGCCTCAGGCCCGCGGCTCGCCGTCCTTCGCCGCGCGCAGGTGGGCGGCCGCAGCGCTGCGGCCCGTCTCCAGGTGCTTCATGACGAGCTCCTCGACGCGCGGCACGTCACGGGAGGCAATCGCGTCGTACAGCTCCTCGTGCTCCTGCGCCACGGCCAGCAGGTCGTCGTGCCTGCTGAGCAGCCAGCGCATCCGGCTGCGCAGGGTCCGCTCCAGCTCGGTGAGCAGCTCGTTCGCGGCGAGCCACGTCACGGTCTGGTGGAAGTCGGCGGCGGCGCGGCGGGCCCGTACGGCGTCGCCCTCGCGGGCGGCCTCCAGCTCGGCGTCGAGGTCGGCGCGGAGGCGTTCGAGACCGGCGCGGGTGCTGCGCTGGGCGGCGAGCCGGAAGGTGAGGGTTTCCAGCGCGGAGCGCACCTCGTCGAGGTCCGAGATGTCGGTGGGGCTGAACTCCCGGACGACCGCCCAGGTGCGCGGGCGGGGCGTCACCAGGCCCTCGTTCACGAGCACCTTCAGGGCGTCGCGCACGGGCAGCCGGCTCACGCCGAGCTCGGCCGCGATCTCACGCTCGACCAGCTTGCTGCCGGGGCGGCGCACGCCGTCGAGGATGTCGTCCCGGAGCTGACGCGTGACCCGGTCCGACTCGGGCTCGAACCCTTCGCTTCCTGCACTTCCTGCACTACCTGCCATGCGGCACATTCTCTCATCAGCTCGAACCGGAACGGGTTTGGTATACCACGGCTGCCGTGGGCTCGTCGGTCGTCGGTCAGGTCGGCGGTGCGTACCCCCGGTCCCGGACCAGCTCGTGCGCGAGGCCGGTGAAGGCGCGGGCCGCGGCGCTCTGGTACGCGCTGTCCCGGCGCAGCAGCGTCACGCCGCGTGCCGGGAGGGGCGGGTCGAGGGCGATGGGCCTGAGGTGGGGGTGGTCGTCGGTGATGGCGTCGGGCAGGACGGTCGCGAGGGCGGGGGCGCGCTGGACGATCTCCGTGAGGGCCTGCAGGGAGTTGGCCTCCACGGCGATGGGCGGGCTGACGCGGTGCGCGGCGAAGTACGCGTCGACATGCCCCCGGGTCGCGAAGTCGTCGCTGAGCAGGGCGAGTTGCTGCTCGGCGAGCGCGGCCACGGGAAGCGGGCCCGGTACTTCCGCAGGCCCGCTAGGGCGTGGGGCGCCCGACCGCGCAGAGCGTGCGCCCGGCCGCGCAGAGCGTGCGCCCGGCCGCGCAGGAGGTGCGTCCTGCCGCGCCGACGGTGCGCCCTCCCCCGTCGTGACGACGAGGCTCAGCGTCTCCGTGAACAGCGGGTCGGCGCTCACTCCGGGGAGGTGCGGGCCCTCGAAGGCGATGCCGAGGTCGATCTCGTCCGCGGACAGGCTCGCCTCGATCCGGTCCTGTGCCATCTCCCGTACCTCCAGGCTGATTCCGGGGTGCCGGGCGTGCAGCTCCTGCACGAGCGGGCCGATGAGGTACGCCGTGAACGTCGGCGTCATCGCGAGCCGCAGATGCCCTCGGGACAGGTCGGCGACGTCGACGACGGCACGGTCGGCCGCGGCCAGGTCGCGGAGCGCGCGCCGCGCGTAGTGCACGTACGCCTCGCCCGCGTCGGTCAGCCGCACGCTGCGCCCGCTGCGGTCCAGCAGTTGCGCGCCGACGACCCGCTCCAGCTGCTTGATCTGCTGGGACAGCGTGGGCTGGGAGATGCGCAGCTCCTCGGCGGCCCGCGTGAAGTTGCCGTGCTCGGCGACCGCGATGAGATAACGGAGATGACGCAGTTCAGGACCCATGGGCCGAACTATATGAACCCCGCGAGCCCCACCCGCCCCGCACTCGGCTGCGCGACTCGACCACGCGTCATCGGTCACGCACCCTGCGGCTACGCGTCATCGGTCACGCACCCTGCGGCTACGCGTCATCGGTCACGCGCCCTGCGGCTACGCGTCATCGGTCACGCGCCCTCCGGCTACGCGTCGTGGTCGTACACCGTCACCGGCACTCCCCTGCCCACCAGCCGTTCCGCTATCAGCGGTTCGACGCGCGACCACTTGCCGCCCGCGAGCCCGCAGCCGATCCTCGGCATGTGCACCGAGGCGCCGATCTCCAGCGCCTTGTCGGCGACACGCACGAGGGCGGCGTCGATCGCCTCGTACCGCACGGGCACGCCCTTGCTGCCGGTGCGGATGCCGCGCTGGCCGACCATGTTGGCCACCCATACGTACGGCTCGACCCGGACGAACTGGACGGCGCCCAGGCCGAATTCATTGCCTGCCCGCTCGCGATGCCACCGTCTGTAGGCCGCCTCCGGCTCCGGCCAGCGGCGTGACACCGCGAGCACGAAGCCCTTGCCCCAACCGCCCAGGTCGTTGCAGACATGCGCGATCAGCTTGACGCCCTTGCCGTGCGGCGCGGTGGCGTCCCCCCGTACGTATGCGATCCCCGTCATGCGCTCCACCGTAGGACCCACCACTGACAACGGGCCGAGGTGGACCGGGCGGCGGTGGTCACAGACTCCACCTATAGATGTGACCAATAGGAGTAATGGATAGCGAGTCTTGGACACTATGGCCCCAGGTCGTGCACGGTTTATGTGTCGGCCCGTGGGAGCGGATCTCCGCTGAACGGCCACCGACGAGCCACTGGACTCGCCACTGGACGCGCCAACGATGGGAGCGCCTCATGCAGAACCTCTCGGACGGCATCGCGCATTTCCGGCGTGACGTCTTTCCCGCCAAGGAGGCGCTCTTCGCCCGCCTGGCGACGCAGCACCGGCCGCAGACCCTGTTCATCGGCTGCTCGGACGCCCGGGTTCCGCCCGAGCTGATCACGCAGAGCGAGCCGGGCGAGCTGTTCGTCGTCCGGACCGCGGGGAATCTCGTGCCGGCGCACGGCGCGGGTGCGGACGGGGTCGCGGCGAGCATCGAGTACGCGGTGGCCGTGCTCGGCGTGCGGGACATCGTCATCTGCGGCCACTCCGCGTGCGGCGCGATGACCGCACTCGCCGAGGGGCACGACCTCAGCTCGGCGCCCGTCGTCGCCGGCTGGCTGCGGCACGCCGACGCCGCCGCTGCCCGCGTTCCCGCGTCGACGGCGCCGGACGCGTCCCGGGTCGACGCGCTCGTACGCACCAACGTGAGCGCCCAGTTGCAGAACCTGCGCACCCACCCGTCCGTGGCCCGCGCCCTCGCCGAAGGTCAACTGGCCCTGCACGGCTGGGTGTTCGACATCGCGACCGGTTCCGTGCGGACGCTCGACGAGGACGCTCCCGTCCCGGCGGGCTCGGCGTCCGGGGCCGCCTGACCCCCTCCTCAGGCACACACCCGAACTCCCCGGCACAGACCCCGCCCCCGGTACACACCCCGAATTCCGCGGTGCACACCCCGAGTTCCCCATCACCCACCCCGAAAGGAACACCCCATGGTTCACGCCCAGTTCTCCTCCGAAGCCCGTGAGGCCGTCGCCGCCGCCGCTGTCGCCGCGAAGACCAGCAAGGACCTCACGTGGCAGCAGATCGCCGACGCCGCCGAGCTCTCCCCCGCGTTCGTGACTGCCGCCGTCCTCGGCCAGCACGCGCTGCCCGAGGCGTCCGCGCAGGCCGTCGGCGCGCTGCTCGGACTCGACGACGAGGCCGTGCGGCTGCTGCAGACCATCCCGACCCGCGGCTCCATCCCCGGCGACATCCCGACCGACCCGACGATCTACCGCTTCTACGAGATGCTGCAGGTCTACGGCACCACCCTGAAGGCCCTCGTCCACGAGCAGTTCGGCGACGGCATCATCAGCGCGATCAACTTCAAGCTCGACGTGCGGAAGGTCGCCGACCCCGAGGGCGGCGAGCGCGCCGTCATCACCCTCGACGGCAAGTACCTGCCGACGAAGCCCTTCTGATCGCTCCGGTCCGGTTTTGGTAGACCATTCACGTCTACAGTGACGGTCGTCCGCCCCGCGGCGGGCGACCGTCCACCGTCGTACGTCGCCGTCGAGAGGTGCCCGAGTTGGCCGTGCCGTCGCCGCCCTCCCCGCCCCTGTCCCTGAGCCGTGGCCTGCTGTACGCGGGCTTCGCCGCCACCACCTGGGGCACGGCCGGGGCGGCGGCCACGGCACTCCACCAGCACAGCGGGCTGGGCCCGTTGACGGTCTCGTTCTGGCGGTTCCTGGTCGGCGCCCTGCTGCTGTTCGCCGCCCGGCCCCTGCTCCGCGTACGCACCGGGAAGCGCGGGGCGGGTGCGGCCGGGGGCTCCCGTCTGCGGCGGCTCGTACGCCCGCATCTGCAGGCGCTCGGGCTGAGCATGGCGGTATTCCAAACCTTCTACCTGATCGCTGTCGACCTCTCCGGGCTGGCCGTCGGTACGACCGTCGCGCTCGGCACGACCCCCGTACTCACCTCGCTCGGCGCGTGGCTGCTGCTGCGTCAACGGCCGCGCGGCGCCGACCTGTCGGCCGTCGCGCTCGCCGTGGCGGGACTGCTGCTCGTCGTGCTCGGCGGCTCGGGCGCGCACGCCACCGGGCCGTCGCCCCTGGCGGGTTTCGTGTGCGCGCTGTTCTCGGCGGCGGGCCTGGCGTCGGTCAACCTGCTCGGCCAGCGCCGCCGCGGGCGCACGGACGGCGAGCCCCTGGACGCGGCCCTCGCCGGGTTCGGCGTCGGCACCGTGCTGCTGCTGCCCGTACTGTTCACCGCCGATGTGCTGCCGCGCGGCGCCGAGTGGTGGCCGTCGGTGCTGCTGCTCGGGTATCTCGCGGCGGTGCCTTCGGCGTTGGCGTACGCCCTGTTCTTCACGGCCGCCTCCGTCGTGCGGGCCACCACCATGTCCACCCTGATGCTGCTCGAACCGCTCGCCGCGCTCGCCCTCGGCGTCCTGTTCTTCGACGAGCGCCTCACCCTCGCAGCCTCCGCAGGAACGGCCCTGCTCCTCACCGGAATCCTCGTCCTCGCCCGCGCGGAACGGGACGACGACGACGGCAGCGGCCGTCCGGACGAGGTCGGCGACACCGCGCATCGACCGATCGGTTGACCCGCGGGTCGTCCCAACGCCCGGTGATCTCCAGCCGGTTCAGCGACGGCCCCGGACGGAACCGGAACGAGGATCGACGTACGGACCCGCGTACCCCACCCGGCCCCGGCCGTCGAAGGCCGGCCGACTCCATCCGAAAGAGGAACGCCATGGCCTCCGCCCGACGCACCACCCTGCTGTTCACCGCCCTCGCCGGCGCGGCCGTGCTCGCGACCGCGTGCAGCGCGCAGCCCGACACCGACGCACCCGAACGCCCCGCGAAGTCCTCCGCCGCCGAACGATCCGACCGGTCCCCCGAGGCCGAGAAGTCCGAGCCCGCCTCCGGCCAGAAGAAGCCCGGCAAGAAGGACCCCGCCGCCGACCGTGCCCTGCTGGAAGCCGCCCGCTCCGGCGACGCCGACGCCGTACGCGCGGCCGTCGACCGCGGCGCCGACCTGGAGGCGCGCGACGACAGCCGCCGCACCCCGCTGCTGCTCGCGGCCACCGGCGACCATGTCGAGGCCGCCGAGATCCTCGTCGACGCGGGCGCCGACCCGGACGCGCTCGACCAGCAGCACGACACCCCGTGGCTGGTCACCGGCGTCACGGGCAGCGCCGAGATGGCCCGCGTCCTCGCGAACGCCGACCCGGACTACGGCATCCTCAACCGGTACGGCGGCACGTCCCTCATCCCGGCCGGCGAGCACGGCCACGTCGACTATATCCGCGAGGTCACCACCAACCCGGCCATCGACGTCGACATCGACCACGTCAACGACCTCGGCTGGACCGCCCTCCTCGAAGCGGTGATCCTCGGCGACGGCGGCAAGGCCCACCAGCAGTCCGTGAAGCTCCTCCTCGACGGCGGCGCCGACCGCGACATCAAGGACAACACCGGCAAGACGGCCCTCGACCACGCGGAGGAGAAGGGGCAAGACGAGATCGCGCGGCTGTTGCGGGGCTGAGGCCCGTGCACGACGAACGGTGGCCCGTCCGGACGATCGAGTCCGGGCGGGCCACCGCCGTTCACCGGTCAGGCCGCCTCAGTTCCGCCGCGCGGATCCCGAGGCGTCACGCCTCACCTCAAGTCACTTCTTGAGGTCGAACCGGTCCAGTTCCATGACCTTCGTCCACGCGGCGGCGAAGTCCTTGACGAACTTCTCCTTCGCGTCGTCCGAGGCGTACACCTCGGCGACCGCGCGGAGTTCGGAGTTGGAGCCGAAGACCAGGTCGGCGCGGGTGCCGGTCCACTTGACGGCGCCGGAGGCGTCGCGGGCCTCGAACTCGTCCTGGGCCTCGGACGTGGACTTCCAGGTGGTGTCCAGGTCGAGCAGGTTGACGAAGAAGTCGTTCGTCAGCGTGCCCGGCTTGTCCGTGAGGACGCCGTGCTTGGAACCGGCGTGGTTGGCGCCGAGGACGCGCAGGCCGCCGACGAGGACGGTCAGCTCGGGGGCGCTCAGGGTGAGCAGGTTGCCCTTGTCGAGCAGCAGGTACTCGGCGGGGAGGCGGTTGCCCTTGCCGACGTAGTTGCGGAAGCCGTCGGCGGCGGGCTCCAGGGCGGCGAACGACTCGACGTCGGTCTGCTCCTGCGAGGCGTCCACGCGGCCCGGCGTGAAGCCGACCTCGACCTCGACGCCGCCGTCCTTCGCGGCCTGCTCGACGGCGGCCGTGCCCGCGAGCACGATCAGGTCGGCGAGCGAAACCTGCTTGGCGCCCTGGGAGTTGAAGGACTCCTGGATGCCCTCGAGGGTGCGCAGGACCTGGGCGAGGTCGTCCGGGTTGTTGACCTCCCAGCTGCGCTGCGGCTCCAGGCGGATACGGGCGCCGTTGGCGCCGCCGCGCTTGTCGCTGCCGCGGAAGGAGGAGGCGGCGGCCCAGGCGGCCGAGACCAGCTGCGAGACGGTCAGGTCCGAGCCGAGGATCTGCTCCTTGAGGGAGGCGATGTCCGCGGCGTCGATCAGCTCACCCTGGCGGGCGGGCAGCGGGTCCTGCCACAGCAGTTCCTCGGACGGGACCTCCGGGCCGAGGTACCGGACGGCGGGGCCCATGTCACGGTGCGTCAGCTTGTACCAGGCGCGGGCGAAGGCGTCCGCGAACTCCTCCGGGTTCTCGTAGAACCGGCGGGAGATGGGCTCGTAGATCGGGTCGAAGCGCAGCGACAGGTCGGTGGTGAGCATCGTCGGGCGGTGCTTCTTCTCGCTGTCGAAGGCGTCCGGAATGATCTCCGGGGCGTCCTTGGCGACCCACTGGTGGGCGCCGGCGGGGCTCTTCGTGAGCTCGTACTCGTACTCGAAGAGGTTCTTGAAGAAGCCGTTGCCCCACTGGGTGGGCGTGGTGGTCCAGGTGACCTCGAGGCCGGAGGTGATGGCGTCCTTGCCGACGCCGGTGCCGTGCGAGCTCTTCCAGCCGAGGCCCATCTGCTCCATCGGGGCGGCCTCGGGGTCGTCGCCGACGTTGTCCGCCGGGCCGGCGCCGTGGGTCTTGCCGAAGGTGTGGCCACCGGCGATGAGGGCGACGGTCTCCTCGTCGTTCATCGCCATGCGGCGGAAGGTCTCGCGGATGTCGCGGGCCGCGGCGATCGGGTCCGGGTTGCCGTTGGGGCCCTCCGGGTTGACGTAGATGAGGCCCATCTGGACGGCGCCGAGCGGGCTCTCCAGCTCACGGTCGCCCGTGTACCGCTTGTCGCCGAGCCACTCGGTCTCGGGGCCCCAGTACACGTCCTCCTCGGGCTCCCACACGTCCTCGCGGCCGCCGGCGAAGCCGAAGGTCTTGAAGCCCATGGTCTCCAGGGCGACGTTGCCCGTGAGGATCATGAGGTCGGCCCAGGAGATGCTCTTGCCGTACTTCTTCTTGACGGGCCACAGCAGACGGCGGGCCTTGTCGAGGCTGGCGTTGTCCGGCCAGCTGTTGAGCGGGGCGAAGCGCTGCTGGCCGGCGCCGGCGCCGCCGCGGCCGTCGCTGATGCGGTACGTGCCCGCGCTGTGCCAGGCCATGCGGATCATCAGGGGGCCGTAGTTGCCGAAGTCGGCCGGCCACCAGTCCTGGGAGGTGGTGAGCACCTCGGCGATGTCCCGCTTCACGGCCTGCAGGTCGAGGGAGTTGAACGCCTCGGCGTAGTCGAACTCCTCGCCCAGCGGGTTGGCGACCGCCGGGTTCTTGGCGAGGATCTTCAGGTTCAGCCGGTCCGGCCACCACTGGCGGTTGCCGCCGCCCTGGGTCGGGTGGGGAGCGCGCCCGTGCGCGACAGGGCAGCCACCCGCCTCCTCCGCCTTCGGGTCTGTGACGATCGCGTCGTGGTTCTCAGTCATGGAAATCCCTCTGCACTGTGACTATGCGGATCACTGTTCTGGAACGTGGCGGCGGTGGGGTGGGGACGCCGCTCCCGGGCGCAGCCCGTGAACTCCTTCTCGGGCCCAGCCCGTGAACTCTCCCGTCCGCTCCCTTGGCTGTCGCTGGTCCCGATCCTACGATGGACGAAGTCCAAGTCAATACGACAGACAGACCCGTACGAATTCGCGCGCGGGTTTCGGGTAGGCGTTCATGCGGCGTTCGGCCTTCAGACGCACAGATAGGTGGGGTGGGGATGAGTGACCTGCTGGGAAGACTCCGCGGGAGGGGCTGGCGGATGACCGCCCAGCGCCGGGTGGTGGCGGAGGTCCTGGACGGCGAGCACGTCCATCTGACCGCGGACGAGGTGCTCGCCCGGGCCACGGACCGGCTGCCGGAGATCTCCCGGGCGACGGTCTACAACACGCTCGGTGAGCTGGTGTCGCTCGGCGAGGTCATCGAGGTGTCGACGGACGGCCGCGCGAAGCGGTACGACCCGAACGCGCACCGCCCGCACCAGCACCTGGTCTGCTCGGGCTGCGGCGCGATCCGGGACGTGCACCCGGGCGGCGACCCGCTGGCGGACCTGCCGGCGTCGGAGCGGTTCGGATTCACGGTCTCCGAGGCGGAGGTCACGTACCGGGGTCTGTGCCCGGAGTGCACGCGGGCCTGAGCGGACGCGGGACCCGAGGGTCCGTCCGGGCGCCGTCCCGCCCGGCCGCGCGCTCGTACGCGTAGGTGGTCAGCGCTCGTCGGCGACCTTCCGCAGGTACGCGCCGAGGCGTTCCACGGCCGCGGGGTTGCGGGGGCTCTCGACGAGGTCCACGTAGTCGAGGGTGAAGATCCGGTCGTGCTTGACGGCCGACACGTCGCGCAGCGCGGGGTGCGAGCGCAGGAACTCCTTCTTCTGCTCGGCGCTCACGTCGCCGTAGTCGCAGACCACGATGACGTCGGGGTTGCGCTTGACGACGGTCTCCCAGCCGACGGTGGTCCAGGAGTCGGCCACGTCGTGCATCACGTTGACTCCCCCGGCCTTGCTGATGATCTGTTCCGGCGCGGCGAACCGGCCGGTCGTGAACGGCTGGTCCTGGCCGCTGTCGTAGAGGAACACCTTGGGCCGGTCCGCGCCCTCGGGGGCCTTCGCCTGCACGGCGGCGACGCGCTTCTTGAAGTCGGCGATCAGCCGATCCGCGCGCTCCTCGACGCCGAACAGCTTCCCCAGGTTGGCGAGATCCGTGTAGAGCGCCTCCAGCGGAGGCATGATGCCGCGCGCGTCGTCGGCGCGGCCGTTGCGGCAGGACTCGGTCAGGACGTACGAGGGGATGCCGAGCTTGTGCAGCGCGTCCGGCGTGAATCCGGCGTCCTCGCGGAAGCCGTAGTTCCAGCCGGCGAACACGAAGTCGCCGTTCGCGTCGAGCACGTTCTCCTTGGTCAGCTGGCCCTTGGACAGCCACTTCACCTGGTCGTAGCCGTCCTTCCACGGGACGGCGTCCAGGTCGCCCTTGTCGTCGGGCATCGCGTACCCGGCCATGCGGTCCTCCAGGCCGAGCGCGAACATCAGCTCGGTGATCCCCACGTCGTTGGTGACGACCCGCTCGGGGACCTTGTCGTACGTGACCTTCCTGCCGCAGTTGGTCAGGGTCACCGAGGCCGACTCGGCGGACGCGGAGGGCTCCACCTGTGCGCCGCAGCCGGCGGCGGTGAGGGTGGTGGCGAGGCAGAGGGCGGCGACGAGGGTCGGCTTGCGCATGGGGGTCCTCACGGTGCGGTCGGCAGGGGCTTGCGGTCCGGGGGCAGGGGTGTGGGGTCGGGCGGCAGCAGGTCGAAGAGGAGTTGGACGGCGCCGGTCTCCGGGTGCCGTACGGGGTGGGCACGGACGCCGAAGACCTCGGCGAGGAGTTCGGGGGTCAGGACGTCGTGCGGTGGGCCGGAGGCCACGATGCGACCGGCGGCGATGACGTAGAGGACGTCGCAGTGGGCGGCGGCCAGGTTGAGGTCGTGCAGGGCGGCGAGGACGGTGGGGCCGCTGTCGCGGACCAGGGACAGGACGTCCAACTGGTGCGCGATGTCCAGGTGGTTGGTGGGTTCGTCGAGGACGAGGACGCGGGGTTCCTGGGCGAGGGCGCGGGCCAGCAGGACGCGCTGCTTCTCGCCGCCGGACAGGGCGAGGAAGCCGCGGTCGGCGAGGTGGGCGACGCCGGTGCGGGCCAGGGCGCGGTCGCAGATCTCCCGGTCGCCCGCGGCGGTGCGCTCGCGGTGCGGGAGCCGGCCCATGGCCACGACCTCGGCGACGGTGAAGTCGAACTCGGCGTTGGTCTCCTGCGGCAGCGCGGCCAGCACGCGGGCGGCGGCGCGGGGCGCGAGTGCGTGCAGGTCGTCCCCGTCGAGCCGGACGCTGCCCGCGGCGGGTTTCAGGGCGCGGTACGCGCAGCGCAGCAGGGTCGACTTGCCGCTGCCGTTGGGGCCGACGAGGCCGACGAACGCGCCCTGGTCGACGGTCAGCCGGATGTCCTCGACGAGCCGGGCGCCGGCCACCTCGACGGTGACGTCGTCCACTTCAAGCCGCATGTGCGTGTCCCCTCAGCAACGGTTCCTGTGTCATCAGCGGCCGTGTCATCAGCGGCCGCCGAACGCGTAGCCGCCGCGGCGCATCAGCAGCAGGAAGGCGGGGACGCCGACCACGGCGGTGATCACGCCGACGGGCAGTTCGGCGGGGGCGAGCAGGATCCGGGAGAGCACGTCCGCCCACACCAGGAGGACCGCGCCGAGCAGCGGTGCGACGGCGAGGACGCGGCGGTGGTCGGCGCCGACGAGCATCCGTACGACGTGCGGGACCATCAGGCCGACGAAGCCGATCGCGCCGCTGACGGCGACGACCGTGCCGGTGACGGCGGCGGTGACGAAGAACAGCTCGCGGCGCAGCCGTTCGGCCTGGACGCCGAGCGCGGCGGCCGTCTCGTCGCCGACGGACAGGGCGTTCAGGGACTCGGCGCGGGCCCGCAGCCAGGCCCATCCGGCGAGGACGGTGGCGCCGGCGAGCGGGACCTGCGCCCAGGTGGCGCCGCCGAGGCTGCCGAGCAGCCACATCATCACGGACCGGGCGGCCTCGCCGCGGGCGGCGCCGAACACCATGACGGTCGTGATCGCCTCGAAGCCGAAGGCGAGCGCGGTGCCGGTGAGGATGAGGCGCAGCGGGGTGAAGCCGTACGGGGAGCGGGCGACGGCGTAGACGAGGACCATCGCGGCGAGCGCGGACAGGAACGCGGACGCGGACAGCGCCCACACGCCGAGCCCTGCGAACGCGCCGAGCAGGATGACCAGGTTGGCGCCGACGGCCGCGCCGGAGGAGATGCCGAGGACGAACGGGTCGGCGAGGGCGTTGCGCACCATGGCCTGTACGGCCACGCCCACGGCGGCGAGCCCGGCCCCGACGACGGCGCCGAGGACGACGCGGGGCAGCCGGATCTCCCAGACGATGGTGTACGCGGCGGCGTCGCTCGCGGGGAGGGTGCCGCCGGTGAGACCCGCGCGCAGGTGGCGCAGTACGTCGGCGGGGGCGATGCCCGCGTCGCCGAGCGCGACTCCGCAGACGAGGGAGACGAGCAGGAGGGCGGCGAGCCCGAGGACGAGCGGGGTGAGGGGTGTGCGGCTCGGAACGCGCGGGGTCCTCGGAGCGCGCGGGGTGCTCACCGCACGCGGGGTCCTCGGTGCGCGCGGGCTCGGCGCACGCGGGGTGCTCGTGGTGCTGGTTCGGCGCACGTCGGGCGGTCCTTCGCCTGGGGCCGCCTGATGGACGTCGGTCGGGAGACGCCCGTACGACCGGCTCGGCCGCGCGGTGCCCCTCTCGCAGTCCACGGCGAGCAGTCATCGGGTCGCGGCCTTCCCCGGGCGATCGGGCTCGCGCGGGAACGGGTCGGTTCCCCGCGCACACCGTTGCGGGTCAGCGCCGGACTCTCACCGGACTTCCCCCACGGAAGGCGGTCTGGAGCGTAACAAGTGCGGGTTCGAGGGGTTGGGGCGGGGTTGGGTCGGGGCTGGTCCCGGTGGCTCAGCGGGAGGCGTACGCGTCGGTGGCGGCGACCAGCGCGTCCAGCATGCCCGCGGCCGACGCGTTGTGCCCGGCGCCGCCCACCACGGTCAACCGGCTTCCGGGCCAGGCGTGATGGAGCCGCCACACGGTGCCGAGGAGGTTGCCGAAGTCGAGGCTGCCCTGGACGAGGGTGCCGGGGATGCCGGCCAGGAGGTGGGCGTCCCGCAGGACGACGCCCTCGTCGTTGCCGTCGCCGAGGAAGTGGTCGTTGCCCCAGTAATGGGTGACGGTCCGGGCGAAGCCCAGGCGGAAGGCGGGGTCTTCGTAGCGGGCGATGCTGCGCGGCGGCGCCGGGACGGTGGCGGTCTCCCAGTCCGTCCAGGCGCGGGCCGCGCTCGCCCGTACGGCGGGGTCGGGTGATTCGAGGAGCCGGTTGTAGGCGCGGGCGAGGTTGCCGTCGCGCTCGTCCGCGGAGAGCGGGGCGAGGAAGCGTTCGAAGGCCTCGGGGAAGAAGGTCCCCAACCCCCGGGTGAGCAGGGCCACTTCGGGGTTCGAGCCGGTCGCGACCCCGGACAGGACCAGCTCGGAGACGACGCCCGGATGCGTCTGCGCGTACCGCAGTCCGAGCACCGACCCCCAGGAGACTCCCCAGACCAGCCAGCGCTCGATGCCCAGGTGGGCGCGGACCCGTTCGAGGTCGGACAGGAGGTGGGCGGTGGTGTTGACGCTCATGTCCGTGTCATGGGCGCTCGCGTGCGGGGTCGACCGGCCGCAGCCGCGCTGGTCGAGGAGCACGACGCGGTAGGCCGCCGGGTCGAAGTACCGCAGGAAACCGGCGTCGCAGCCGGAGCCGGGACCGCCGTGCAGCACCACCGCGGGTTTGCCGCGCGGGTTGCCGCAGGTCTGCCAGTGGATCCGGTTGCCGTCGCCGACGTCGAGCATGCCGTGGTCGTGCGGTGCTGTCTCCGGGTAGCCGCCCATCGGGGCACTGTAGCGGCGGCCGGGTTTTCAGGGGCGCGGCGAACTGCGCGACCGGTCACGGCGACAGCGGGAGCCGAACGACGGCCCCGGGGCAGAGCGCCCCGGAGCCGTCTCGCGGCAGCTCAGTCCTCCCCGCCCTCCAGGTCCCCCTCCGTCTCCAGGTACGCCTGGCGCAGGGCCTCCAGGACCGCCGGGTCGGGCTTGGCCCACATGCCGCGGGACTCGGCCTCCAACAACCGCTCGGCGATGCCGTGCAGGGCCCAGGGGTTGGCCTCCTGGAGGAACTCGCGGTTGACCGGGTCGAGGACGTACGTCTCGGTGAGCTTGTCGTACATCCAGTCGGCGATCACGCCGGTCGTGGCGTCGTACCCGAAGAGGTAGTCGACCGTCGCCGCCAGCTCGAACGCGCCCTTGTAGCCGTGGCGGCGCATCGCCTCGATCCACTTGGGGTTGACGACGCGGGCCCGGAAGACGCGGGAGGTCTCCTCGACGAGGGTGCGGGTGCGGACGGTCTCGGGGCGGGTGGAGTCGCCGATGTACGCCTCGGGGGCCGTGCCGCGCAGGGCGCGGACGGTGGCGACCATGCCGCCGTGGTACTGGAAGTAGTCGTCGGAGTCGGCGATGTCGTGCTCGCGGGTGTCGGTGTTCTTCGCCGCGACCGCGATCCGCTTGTACGCCGTCTCCATCTGCTCGCGCGCCGGGCAGCCGTCGAGCTCGCGGCCGTACGCGTAGCCGCCCCACACCGTGTAGACCTCGGCGAGGTCGGCGTCGGTGCGCCAGTCGCGGGAGTCGATCAGCTGGAGCAGGCCGGCGCCGTACGTGCCGGGGCGGGAGCCGAAGATGCGGGTGGTGGCGCGGCGTTCGTCGCCGTGCTCGGCGAGGTCGGCCTGCACGTGGGCGCGTACGTGGTTGACCTCGGCGGGCTCGTCGAGGGACGCGGCGAGGCGTACCGCGTCGTCGAGCAGGCCGATGGTGTGCGGGAACGCGTCGCGGAAGAAGCCGGAGATGCGCAGCGTCACGTCGATACGGGGGCGGCCCAACTCCTCGGCGGGGACGGCCTCCAGGCCGGTGACGCGGCGGGACGCGTCGTCCCAGACGGGGCGGATGCCGAGGAGGGCGAGGGCCTCGGCGACGTCGTCGCCCGCGGTGCGCATCGCGCTGGTGCCCCAGAGGGAGAGGCCGACGGAGACGGGGTACTCGCCGTTGTCGTCCTTGTACCGCTGCAGGAGGGAGTCCGCGAGGGCCTGGCCCGTCTCCCAGGCGAGGCGGGACGGGACGGCCTTCGGGTCGACGGAGTAGAAGTTCCGGCCGGTCGGCAGGACGTTGACGAGGCCCCGCAGCGGGGAGCCGGACGGGCCGGCCGGGACGAAGCCGCCGTTCAGGGCGTGCAGGGCGTGGTCGAGCTCGGCGGTGGTCGCGGCGAGGCGCGGGACGACCTCGCGGGCGGCGAACTCCAGGATGGCGGCGACCTGTTCACCGTGACCGGCGGCCACTGCCTGCACGGCGGCCGGGCCCCAGTCGGCGTCGTCCATCGCCTGGACCAGCGCGCGGGCCTTGTCCTCGGCCTCGTCGGCGGTGGTGCGGGTGGCGGCGGACTCGTCCAGGCCGAGGGCCTCGCGCAGGCCCGGGAGTGCCGTCGTACCGCCCCAGATCTGGCGGGCGCGGAGGATGGCGAGGACGAGGTTGACGCGGTCGGCGTCGGCGGGCGGGTTGCCGAGGACGTGCAGGCCGTCGCGGATCTGGGCGTCCTTGACCTCGCAGAGCCAGCCGTCGACGTGCAGCAGGAAGTCGTCGAAGCCGTCGTCGTCGGGCCGGTCCTCCATCCCCAGGTCGTGGTCGAGCTTGGCGGCCTGGATGAGGGTCCAGATCTGGGCGCGGATGGCGGGCAGCTTGGCCGGGTCCATCGAGCTGATCTGGGCGTACTCGTCGAGGAGTTGCTCCAGGCGCGCGATGTCGCCGTAGGAGTCGGCGCGGGCCATCGGCGGTACGAGGTGGTCGATCAGGGTGGCGTGCACGCGGCGCTTGGCCTGGGTGCCCTCGCCCGGGTCGTTGACCAGGAACGGGTAGATCAGCGGCAGGTCGCCGAGGGCGGCGTCGGGGCCGCAGGCGGCGGAGAGGCCGGCGTTCTTGCCGGGCAGCCACTCCAGGTTGCCGTGCTTGCCGAGGTGGATCATCGCGTCCGCGCCGAAGCCGCCGTCCTCCGCGCGGGCCGCGATCCAGCGGTACGCGGCGAGGTAGTGGTGCGAGGGCGGCAGGTCCGGGTCGTGGTAGATGGCGATGGGGTTCTCGCCGAAGCCGCGCGGGGGCTGGATGAGGATGAGGAGATTGCCGAAGCGGAGGGCGGCGAGCACGATGTCGCCGTCCGGGTTGCTGCTGCGGTCGACGAACATCTCGCCGGGCGCCGGGCCCCAGTGCTCCTCGACCGCGGTGCGCAGCTCCTCGGGGAGCGTGGCGTACCAGCGGCGGTAGTCGGCGGCGGGGATGCGGACGGGGTTGCGGGCCAGCTGCTCCTCGGTGAGCCAGTCCTGGTCGTGGCCGCCGGCCTCGATGAGCGCGCGGATCAGCTCGTCGCCGTCGCCGGAGACGAGGCCGGGGATGTCGGCGTCGCCGAAGTCGTAGCCCTCCTCGCGCAGGCGGCGCAGGAGCGCGACGGCGCTGGCGGGGGTGTCGAGGCCGACGGCGTTGCCGATGCGGGAGTGCTTCGTCGGGTACGCGGAGAGGACGAGGGCGAGGCGCTTCTCGGCGGCCGGGATGTGCCGAAGTCGCGCGTGGCGTACGGCGATTCCGGCGACGCGGGCGGCGCGCTCGGGGTCGGGGACGTACGCGGGCAGGCCGTCGGCGTCGATCTCCTTGAAGGAGAACGGGACGGTGATGAGGCGGCCGTCGAACTCGGGCACGGCGATCTGGCTGGCGGCGTCGAGCGGCGAGACGCCCTCGTCGTTCTCCTCCCAGGCGGCGCGCGAACCGGTCAGGCAGAGGGCCTGCAGGATCGGCACGTCGAGCTGGGTGAGGGCGCCCGCGTCCCAGGACTCGTCGTCCCCGCCGGCGGAGGCCTCGGCGGGCTTGGTGCCGCCCGCGGCGAGGACGGTGGTGACGATGGCGTCGGCGGCGCCGAGCGCTTCGATCAGCTCGGGCTCGGGGGCGCGCAAGGAGGCGACGTAGAGCGGCAGGACGCGGGCCCCGGCGCGGTTGATCTCGTCGCACAGCGCCCGTACGAAGGCGGTGTTCCCGCTCATGTGGTGGGCGCGGTAGTAGAGCACGGCGACCAGCGGCGTGTCCGGCTGCGTGCCCGGCAGCGGCAGATGGTCGAGGCGGCCCCAGGTGGGCGCGGCCGCGGGGGCTTCGAAGCCGTGGCCGGTGAGCAGGACCGTGTCGGAGAGGAAGCGGGCGAGCTGCTCCAGGTTGGCCGGGCCGCCGTGCGCCAGGTACTTGTGCGCCTCGGCGGCGATGCCGACCGGGACGGTGGAGGCGGCCATCAGCTGGGCGTCCGGGGCCTGTTCACCGGTGAGGACGACGACGGGACGGCCGTCGGCGAGGAGCAGGTCGAGCCCGTCCTGCCAGGCGCGGATGCCGCCGAGGAGGCGGACGACGACCAGGCCGACGCCGTCGAGGAGCGCGGGCAGCTCGTCGAGGGCGAGCCGCGAGGGGTTGGCGAAGCGGTACGGGACCGGTCCGTCGGCCGCACGGGCGCTCAGCAGGTCGGTGTCGGAGGTCGACAGGAGCAGGATCATGCGCGTGAGGCCTTCCTCGGGGTCCGCGCCCCGGGTGGTGTGAGGAGTGGGGTCTCCCTGCTCCGCGGACCTCCCCCAGGGCGGGCCGTGGGGAAACCTGAAGCGGGGAAAGGGAGTTCCTGGCTCACCCGCGCCGTCGGGGACGTCCCCCTCGGGCCGGGCTCACAGTGGCGGGACCGCGCCGGATTCGCACCGGGCTTCCTCCCCTGTCGCCTCGCCGGCGACGACGGACCGGATGATCCGCCGAGAGCATAGTAAGGGTCCGGTCCCCGATCTCCCGCGGTCCCCCGAAGTGCGAGGACAGGCCACGGGAGGAACGGGCGGGGCGGACGGCCCGTGCGGCGGTAGGTATGCTCGCCGCCATGTCCTCGCCAGCCCCCCGCTCATCGTCCCAGGCCACAGCGGTCGCACGGGACCGCGGTGACGCCTGCCCGGGGTCGCTCAGGCTGCACGCCGCGGACGACGGGGCGCTGGCCCGGATCCGGATTCCCGGCGGTGTGCTCGACGTACGGCAGGCCGACGCGCTCGCCGCCGCCGCGCGTGAGCTCGGGGACGGAGAGCTGCATCTGACCTCGCGCGGCAACGTCCAGCTGCGTGGTCTCGGGGACGGCTGCGGGGCCCAACTGGCCGCCGTTCTGGACTCGGTGGGGCTGCTGCCCTCCCGCACGCACGAGCGGGTGCGGAACGTCGTGGCCTCGCCGCTGTCGGGCCTGGACGGCGCCGGTCTCGCCGACGTACGGCCGTGGTTGACGGGGCTGGACGCGGAGCTGTGCGCGAGCGAAACGGCCCGCGATCTGTCCGGCCGTTTCCTGTTCGCGCTCGACGACGGCCGCGGCGACGTGGCGGGCCTGGACGCGGACGTGACGGTACGGGCTGCCGCCGACGGCGCCGCGCTGCTCTCGCTCGGCTCGTCCGGCGAGGCGATCGCGGTGGCCGGGTCCGATGTGCCCCGGTCCGCGCTGATCGCCGCCGAGACGTTTCTCACGTCGGCGGCCGAGCGCACGCAGCACGGCAGGCAGGTCTGGCGGGTGGCCGAACTGGGCGTCCCCGCCGAGGAGTTGACCCGTACCGTCGTCGAGCGGCTGACGGCTGCGGGCGTCGACGGTGCGATACGGGCGCGTGAAGTCGCCCTCGCCGACGGGCCGGTGCCCGGATTTTCCGGTGCGGCCCTGTCGGTGCACATTCCTCTCGGCCGTCTCTCGGCCCACCAGTGGGACGCGTTGACGCGGACCGCCGAACGGCACGGCGGGGAGCTGCGGCTGACGCCCTGGAGCGGAGCGGTCGTCCCCGCCCCCGGACTCGTCCCCTCCGACGCCTCGTACGCGCTCGCGCGGCTCGCCGCCGCCGGGCTCGTCACCTCCCCCGACTCCCCCTGGCTGCGCGTCGGCGCCTGCATCGGGCGGCCCGGCTGCGCCAAGTCCCACGCGGACGTGCAGGCGGACGCGGCCCGCGCGCTCGACGCGGCCGCCGGGGCGCACCTCCCCCTCTACTGGTCCGGCTGCGAGCGCCGCTGCGGGCGTCCGCGCACCGGGCGGATCGACGTCGTCGCCGCCCCCGAAGGCGGCTACCGCCTCACCGCCACGGAACCAGCCGAAGCGACCGCCGTGACAGACGCAGCACCCGCACCCGTCCTCCTGGACGACCCCTCCCGGCTCGCCACCGCCCTGGTGGCGCTCACCGATCGAACCGCACGACGACCGAGAGCAGCGAGAAGAACACCGTGACCACCACCTACGACTACGAGAAGGACGGGGCGTCCATCTACCGCCAGTCCTTCGCCACGATCCGATCGGAGGCCGACCTCGCGGGCCTGCCCGCCGACGTCAGCCAGGTCGCGGTCCGGATGATCCACGCCTGCGGGATGGTCGACCTCGTGAAGGACCTCTCGTACACGCCCGACGCCGTCGCGAACGCGCGTGCCGCGCTGCGGGCCGGGGCGCCGATCTTCACCGACGTGCAGATGGTCGCGAGCGGAGTGACCCGCAAGCGGCTGCCCGCCGACAACGACGTGCTGTGCACGCTCTCCGACCCGGCCGTGCCGGAGCTCGCCGCGAAGCTCGGCACGACGCGCAGCGCCGCCGCGCTCGAACTGTGGCGGGACCGCCTCGAAGGCTCCGTCGTCGCCGTCGGCAACGCGCCGACCGCGCTGTTCCGGCTCCTGGAGATGCTCGACGAGGGCGCCCCGAAGCCCGCCGCGATCATCGGCGTGCCGGTCGGCTTCATCGGCGCCGCCGAGTCCAAGGACGCCCTGGCCGAGTACCCGGGCGTCGAGCACCTGGTGGTGCGCGGCCGTCGTGGCGGCAGCGCCATCGCCGCCGCCGCCCTCAACGCGATCGCGAGCGAGGAAGAATGAGCGGCAAGCTGTACGGCGTGGGGCTCGGCCCCGGCGACCCGTCCCTGATGACCGTCCGCGCCGTCGAGATCATCGGCGAGGCCGACGTGATCGCGTACCACAGCGCACGGCACGGCCGGTCCATCGCACGGTCCATCGCGGAGAAGCACCTGCGCGCCGACCACATCGAGGAGCGCCTGGTCTACCCCGTCACGACGGAGACCACGGACCACCCGGGCGGCTACAAGGGCGCCATGGAGGAGTTCTACGCCGAGGCCGCCGAACGCCTCGCCGCGCACCTCGAAGCGGGCCGCACGGTCGCCGTCCTCGCCGAGGGCGACCCGATGTTCTACGGCTCGTACATGCACATGCACAAGCGCCTCGCGGACCGGTACGAGACCGAGGTGATCCCCGGGGTCACATCCGTCTCGGCCGCCGCGGCGCGGCTCGGCACTCCGCTCGCCGAGGGCGAGGAGGTCCTGACGATCCTGCCGGGCACCCTGCCCGAGGAGGAGCTGACGGCGCGGCTCGCCGCGACGGACGCCGCGGTCGTGATGAAGCTGGGCCGCACCTTCCCCAAGGTCCGCCGGGCGATGGAGAGTTCGGGCCGCCTCGAGGCCGCGCGGTACGTGGAGCGGGCCACGATGCCCGGCCAGCGGCTCGCGCGGCTCGCGGAGGTCGACGAGGAGTCGGTGCCGTACTTCTCGGTGGCGGTGCTGCCGAGCGAGGTCGACGTGCAGCGGCCGGTGCGGGACGTCGGCGAGGTCGTGGTCGTCGGTACCGGTCCGGCCGGGCCGCTGTGGCTGACGCCGGAGACGCGGGGCGCGCTCGCCGCCGCGGACGACCTGGTCGGCTACACCACCTACCTGGACCGGGTGCCGCACCGTCCCGGGCAGTCGCGGCACGGCTCGGACAACAAGGTCGAGTCGGAACGCGCCGAGTTCGCGCTCGACCTGGCGCGCCGCGGACGCCGGGTCGCGGTCGTCTCGGGCGGCGACCCCGGGGTGTTCGCGATGGCCACGGCCGTCCTGGAGGTCGCCTCGCAGGAGGAGTACGCGGACGTGCCGGTGCGGGTCCTCCCGGGGGTGACCGCGGCCAACGCGGCGGCGGCCCGCGCGGGTGCGCCGCTCGGCCACGACTACGCGACGATCTCGCTCTCCGACCGGCTCAAGCCGTGGGAGGTCATCGCCGAGCGGCTGCGGGCTGCTGCGGCGGCGGATCTGGTGCTCGCCCTGTACAACCCCGGTTCACGGAGCCGGACTTGGCAGGTCGGCAAGGCGCGCGAGCTGCTCCTGGAGCACCGGGCTCCGGACACTCCGGTGGTCGTCGCGCGGGACGTCGGCGGTTCGGGTGAACGGGTACGCGTCGTGCGGCTCGCCGAGCTCGACCCGGCGGAGGTCGACATGCGGACACTGCTGCTCGTCGGGTCCTCCCAGACCCAGGTGGTACGCCGGGGCGACGGGGAGCAGGTCGTGTGGACGCCGCGGAGGTACCCCGAGGGGTCGTGACCTTCCCCTCCCCGCCCCTTCCCGAAAGCCTCCGGCGGTTCGTCGTTCCTCCGCGGCTCTCGTCGTGGCTGGTCGCGCAGTTCCCCCCGCCCCTGTCGGGGCACGAATCAGCCCCTCCGGCGTTTGAGGAGCGGGGGTCCGGGGGCCGGCCCCCGTGCCGACGGCAGTCTTTCGGGAAGGGGCGGGGTGGGGATCAGATCGTCTGGTCGAGCCATCGCGCCGCCTCCTCCGGTGACCCCACCTCCCGGACGCCCTCCGGGACCGCCGGGCGGCGGACGACCACGACCGGGATCTGCGCCTCACGGGCCGCCGTGAGTTTGGGGGCCGTCGCCGCGCCGCCGCTGTCCTTCGTGACGACGACGTCGATCCCGTACCGCCGCAGCACCTCCCGCTCCCCGTCCAGCGTGAACGGCCCCCGGTCGAGCAGCACCTCGGTGCGGGCGGGGCGCGGGCCGTCCGGCGCGTCGACGGACCGTACGAGGAACCACGGCTCGGAGAGGTGCGCGAAGGCGGCGAGGCCCATGCGGCCCGTGGTCAGGAAGATCCGCTCGCCGAGGCCGGGCAGCAGCTCCGCGGCGTGCTCGAGGGACGCCGCCTCGTGCCAGTCGTCGCCGGCGACGGGGACCCAGCCGGGGCGGCGCAGGGCGAGCAGGGGAACATGGGCGGTGGCGGCGGCCCGTGCCGCGTTGAAACTGATGGTCCCGGCGAAGGGGTGGGTGGCGTCGATGAGCGCGTCGACCTGGTGCTCGCGCAGCCACGCGGCCAGCCCCTCCGCCCCGCCGAAGCCGCCGACGCGGACCTCGCCGGGCGGCAGCCTGGGGCTCGCGACGCGTCCGGCGAGGGAGTTGGTCACCGTCAGGCCGGGGGTGCCGTGGAGCAGCTCGGCGAGCCGGCGGGCTTCCGTGGTCCCGCCGAGTATCAGTACGTGCATGGGAGTCGGGTCCGATCATGAGCGGTGACGTGCAGGGCGTCGACGATACGTCCAGCGGTGCGCAGGGCGCCGCGCGGGGCGGCGGCCAGGGTTCCGGCGGGGCGAAGGGCGGGCGCGGCGCGCAGTTGCAGCACACCGGCCTGCGGCCCGGCTGGACGACCGGGGCGTGCGCGACGGCGGCGACGACCGCCGCGTACACGGCGCTGCTGGCCGGGGACTTCCCGGACCCGGTGACGATCACGCTACCGAAGGGCCAGACCCCGTCGTTCGCGCTCGCCGCCGAGGAGTTGACCGACGCGTACGCGATGGCGGGGATCGTGAAGGACGCGGGGGACGACCCGGACGTCACGCACGGGGCGCTGGTACGGGCCACGGTGCGGCTGCTGCCCGCCGGGGCCGGGGTGGTGTTCAGGGCGGGGCCGGGCGTGGGGACGGTCACGCGGCCGGGGCTGCCGCTCGACGTCGGTGAGCCGGCGATCAACCCGGTGCCGCGGCAGTTGATGCGCGAGCACGTCGCGGAGGTCGCCGCACGGTACGGCGGCAGCGGCGACGTGGAGATCACGGTCTCCGTCGACCACGGCGAGGAGATCGCCCGCTCGACGTGGAATCCGCGGCTGGGCATCCTCGGCGGCCTGTCGATCCTGGGCACGACGGGGGTCGTGGTGCCGTACTCGTGCTCGGCGTGGATCGACTCGATCCGGCGCGGGGTGGACGTGGCGCGGGCGGCGGGGCGTACGCATGTGGCGGGGTGCACGGGGTCGACGTCGGAGAAGACGGTCGTCGCCGAGTACGCGCTGCCCGAGGACGCGCTGCTCGACATGGGGGACTTCGCGGGCGCGGTGCTGAAGTACATCCGCCGCCACCCCGTAGACCGGCTGACGGTGTGCGGCGGTTTCGCGAAGCTGTCGAAGCTGGCGGCCGGGCATCTGGACCTGCACTCGGCGCGCTCGCAGGTCGACAAGGGCTTCCTCGCCGAGCTGGCCCGCACGGGCGGTGCGGACGAGGCGCTGGCCGCGCGGATCGCCGAGGCGAACACGGGCCTCGCGGCACTCCAGCTGTGCATGGCGGCCGGGGTCCCGCTCGGCGACCTGGTGGCCGCGGCGGCCCGCGACGAGGCCCTGACGGTGCTGCGGGGCGCCCCGGTCGCGGTCGACGTGATCTGCATCGACCGGGCGGGCACGGTGGTGGGCCGCAGCGCGGTACGGGGGCCGACGGGCTGAGCCGGGGGGCGGTCGGGCGTACGGCCTACGGGCCTACGGGCGAGGGTGAGCGTCGTCCCCCGAGGCCGTCGCGCCCACGCGGATTCGGTTGCCGTCCAGGTCGGTGAGCTCCAACTCCCGGCCCCAGGGGGCCTGTTCGGCGCGTACGCCGAACTCCGCGGCCACGGCGTCGACGTCCGCGACGCGCAGGTACACGAGGGTGTCCGGCCGGGCGTCGCCCTCGTGCTCGGACAGGAACAGCCGTACGCGGCCGCGCGCGACCTCCGTGAAGACCGGGAGGCCCGGCTCGAAGCGGTGCTCCCACTGCTGTGCGAAGCCGAGCCGGGCGTACCAGCGGACGGCACGTGCGGCGTCCTCGACCCGGAGGATCGGGATGACCTCTTCGTCCATGGCGGCCACCGGTCTCAGCAGGTGTGGCGGTCGCGTTCCGCCGAGTACAGGTGGCTGTCGCGGAACTGTTCCGCGCCGAGTGTGCGGCCGACGATGATCACGGCGGTGCGCTGGATGCCCGCGGCCTTGACCTGCCCTGCGATCTCGTCGAGGCGGCCGCGGAGGACGATCTCGTCGGGGCGGGAGGCGTACGCGACGACGGCGGCGGGACAGTCGGCTCCGTAGTGCGGCAGGAGTTCGTCGACGACGCGGTCCACAAGCCCGGCGGCCAGGTGCAGCACGATCAGCGCGCCGCTCCGGCCGAGCGTGGCCAGGTCCTCGCCCTCCGGCATGGCGGTGGCGCGCTGGGCGACACGGGTCAGGATGACGGTCTGGCCGACGGTCGGGACGGTCAACTCCCGCTTCAAGGACGCCGCGGCGGCCGCGAAGGCGGGGACGCCGGGGACGACCTCGTACGGCACTCCGGCCGCGTCGAGGCGCCGCATCTGCTCGGCGACGGCGCTGAACACGGACGGGTCGCCGGAGTGCAGCCGCGCCACGTCGAGCCCCTGCTCGTGCGCGCGGACCAGCTCGGCGGTGATCTCGTCGAGGTTGAGCTGCGCGGTGTCGACGAGGCGGGCGTCGGGCGGGCACTCGGCGAGGAGTTCGCGCGGGACGAGGCTGCCGGCGTACAGGCAGACCTGGCAGGCGGCGAGCGTACGGGCGCCGCGCACGGTGATCAGGTCGGCGGCACCGGGCCCGGCTCCGATGAAGTACACGGTCATCGCTCTGCTCCTGCGGGGTCGTCGTATCGGCTCGGGGAGGTCTTCTGCACGGCCCACTGCGTGACGGGCATCGCCTGCCGCCAGCCGGTGAAGCCGCCGACGGGCACGGCGTGCGCGACGGCGAGTTTCACCAGCTCGCCGCCGAGGCGCCGCTGGGCGGCGGCGAGCTGCGCCTCCGACTCCAGGGTCACGGTGTTGGCGACGAGCCGGCCGCCGACCGGCAGCGCGTCCCAGCAGGCCGCGAGCAGCCCGGGGGCGGTGAGGCCGCCGCCGATGAACACGGCGTCGGGCTGCGGGAGTTCGGCGAGGGCGGCGGGCGCGGCGCCGGTGACGATGCGCAGGCCGGGCACGCCGAGCCGGTCCGCGTTGCGGGCGATGCGCTCGGCGCGCACCGGGTCGCGTTCCACGGTCACGGCCCGGCAGGAGGGGTGCGTGCGCATCCACTCCACGGCGATGGAACCGGAGCCTCCGCCGACGTCCCAGAGGAGTTCGCCGGGCGCGGGCGCGAGGGCGGCGAGCGTCGCGGCGCGTACGTGCCGCTTGGTGAGCTGGCCGTCGTGCTCGTACGCGGCGTCGGGCAGTCCCGGCACGGCGCCGATGCGGAGGGTGTCGGGGGCGCGGCGGCAGTCGACGGCGACGATGTTCAGGGGGTCGCACGGCTGGTCGGCGGGCCAGGCGTCGGCGGGCAGCGGTTCGCTGATGTCCTCGTCGGGGCCGCCGAGTTGTTCCAGTACGCGCACCGGGCTGGGGCCGAAGCCGCGGTCGCGGAGGAGGGCGGCGATCTCGCCGGGGGTGGCGGCGCCCGCGCTCAGGACGAGCAGCCGGCGCCCGTGGTGCAGCGCGGCGGCGACCCGGGCGACGGGCCGGCCGACGACGGTCACGACCTCCACGTCCTCCTGCGGCCAGCCGAGCCGGGCACAGGCGTACGCGACGGACGAGGGGTGCGGCAGCACACGCAGCGCGTCGGCGCCGAGCTCTTCGGTGAGGGCGCGGCCGATGCCGTAGAACAACGGGTCGCCGCTGGCCAGGACGGCGATGCGGCGGCCCGCGTGCGCGGCGAGCAGTCCGGGGACGGCGGGGCGCAACGGGGAGGGCCAGCTGCGGCGTTCGCCGCTGCACGTGTCGGGCAGCAGGTCGAGCTGGCGGGCGCCGCCGAGGATCACGTCGGCGGCGTGCAGGGCGTCCCGCGAGGGTTCGGGGAGTCCGCCCCACCCGTCGGCGCCGATGCCTACGACGGTGACAGCGGGGCTTGTCGGTCGGGCGCGGCTCACGGCGGGGGTACCTCGGGGTTCGGGTGGGGGTTCTGCACGGACAACAGCCCCGCACTCTACTGCGGCCCGACCTGCGGTTCTCCTGCCGGGTACGTGTTCCCCACCCCGCCCCTTCCCGAAAGTCCTGCGGACAGCCCCGGGGCTTCGCCCCGGACCCCGGTCCGTCGTTCGTCTGCGGCACCGCTGTGGCTGATCGCGCAGTTCCCCGCGCCCCTGACAAGGGGCGGGGAGGGGAAACTCAACGGGCCAAGCCCGGCACCAGCCCCCGCAGCACCTCCCGCGTACCCCCCACCCCCGTGTGCAGATGCCCCCGCATCCCCACGGCCCGGGCACCCAGCACGTTCGGCTCGGCATCGTCGATGAACAGCACCCGCGCAGGCGGGAGTTGAAGCCGGCCGAGGGTCAGCTCGAAGATCTCCGCGTGCGGCTTCCGCAGACCGACCTCCTCCGAGATGACCACGGGGTCGAACAGCGCGTCGAGCCGTGCGCGCGGGTAGATGTTCCCCCAGCTGTTGGACAGCACGGCGACCCGCACCCCGAGCTCCCGCAGCTCGCTCGCGAGGGCGAACATCTCCTCGTCCTCGCGGAGCTCCGCGAACAGCCGCTCCAGAACACCGACCGGCGAGACCGCCCCGCCGTCCACGGTCGTGAGCTCCGCCGCGAGCAGCGCGTCGAACTCGGGGACGGTCAACTCCCCGGTCTCCAGGCGGTGGATGGGCGTTCCCTCGGGCGCGTCCCGGGCCAGCCACGCCTTGAGGGTGCGGGAGAACGACGCCGGGTCGATGCCGTCGCGGTCGAGCCACGCCCCGATGGACTCCCGTACGGGCCCGGTCAGCACTCCGCCGAAGTCGAACACGACGGCGTCGATCAGCCTCCCCTCCCCCGCCGCCGCGCCTGTCCCGGCCGCGCCTGCCTCCGGCACCGTCACACACCCCCGGTGAGCGTCACGCCGCCGTCGACGACGAGGAGTTGGCCGGTCATCCACGCCGCGTCGTCGGACAGCAGGAACGCGACGACGCTGCCGATGTCGGAGGGCACGCCGAGCCGCTTCAACGGGTACGCGGCGGCGACCTGTTCCTCCCGGCCGTCGTACAGCGCGGTGGCGAACTGGGTCTTCACCACGGCCGGGGCGACCGCGTTGACGCGGATGTCGGGGCCCAGCTCGACGGCGAGTTCCTCGGTGATGTGGGTCAGCATCGCCTTGGAGGCGCCGTAGAACCCGATGCCGGGTGCGGGGCGGATGCCCGCCACCGACGAGACGTTGACGACGGAGCCGCCGTGGTCCTTCATCCATGCCCCGTGCACCTGCTGCACCCAGGACAGCGCGGCGAGGCAGTTGACCTCGACGATCTTGCGGGCCGCCTTGAGGTCGAGCTCCACGAGCGGCCCGTAGACGGGGTTGATGCCGGTGTTGTTGACGAGGAGGTCGGCGCTGCCGAAGGTGTCGACGGCACGCTTGACGGTCTCGGCCTGGTGGTCGGTGTCGTCGGCGTGGCCCGCGACGCCGAGGGCGTGCTCGGGCCCGCCGAGGTGGGCGACCGCCTCGTCGAGCGCCTCCTGCTTGCGGGCGGTGACGACGACCTTCGCGCCCTCGGCGACGAGCCGTTCGGCGATGGCGAGGCCGATGCCCCGGCTGGCTCCGGTGACGATGGCCGTACGTCCTGCGAATCGCGTGCTCATGGGGTCCTCGGGTCGTTGCTCGTGGGGTCGGGGGTGGCGGAGTGGCGGATGCCGGTCGTCGCGTGATGGCAGGCCGGGCATCGCGCTCGCGCTCGCTGAGGGCCGGTCGTCGTACTCATATCGTCCGCGTCCCTCAGCTCAGCCGCTCGACGACCATCGCCATGCCCTGGCCGCCGCCGACGCACATGGTCTCCAGGCCGAACTGCTTGTCGTGCCACTGCAGGGAGTTGATCAGCGTGGACGTGATGCGGGCGCCGGTCATGCCGAAGGGGTGGCCGACGGCGATGGCGCCGCCGTTGACGTTCAGCTTGTCCTCGTCGATGCCCAACTCCCGTGCGGACGGGATGACCTGGGCGGCGAAGGCCTCGTTGATCTCGACCAGGTCGATGTCGCCGATGCCGAGCCCGGCGCGCCGCAGGGCCTGCCGGGACGCCTCGACCGGGCCGAGGCCCATGATCTCCGGCGAGAGCCCGGACACACCGGTGGAGACGATCCGGGCGAGCGGTGTGAGGCCGAGTGCGCGGGCCTTCACGTCCGACATGACCACCAGCGCCGCCGCACCGTCGTTCAGCGGGCAGCAGTTCCCCGCCGTCACCGTCCCGTCGGGCCGGAACACCGGCTTCAGCGCGGAGACGGCGTCCAGGGTGACTCCCTTGCGCGGGCCGTCGTCGGCGTCGACCACCGTGCCGTCGGGCAGCGTGACCGGCGTGATGTCCCGCGCCCAGAAGCCGTCGGTGATGGCCTGCTCGGCCCGGTTCTGCGAGCGCACCCCGAACGCGTCCTGGTCGGCCCGCGTCACGCCCTTCAGCTGCGCGACGTTCTCGGCGGTCTGCCCCATCGCGATGTACGCGTCCGGCACGAGGCCGTCCGCACGCGGGTCGCGCCAGACCTGACCGCCCGCGGCGAACTTCTCGGTACGTGCCTGCGCCTCGTCGAACAGCGGGTTCCGCGTGTCCGGCAGCCCGTCCGCGTTGCCCTTGCCGTACCGGCTGACGGTCTCCACTCCGACGGAGAGGAAGACGTCCCCCTCGCCCGCCTTGATCGCGTGCAGCGCCATGCGGGTGCTCTGCAGGCTGGACGAGCAGTACCGGTTGACCGTCGTCCCCGGCACCCCGTCCAACCCCGCAAGCACGGCGACGATGCGGCCCATGTTGAACCCGGACTCACCCGCCGGCTGACCGCAGCCGAGCACCAGGTCGTCGATGTCGGCCGGGTCGAGCGCGGGCACCTTGGCGAGGGCGGCGCGGACCATCTGCAGGGCGAGGTCGTCGGGGCGCATGTCCTTGAGCGAGCCTTTGAACGCCCGGCCGATGGGCGAGCGGGCGGTGGCGACGATCACTGCTTCCGGCATCATGACCCCTTCGAGACCTTCCCATACTAAGCAGTTGCTTAGAGCTGGCTGCGCTCTCACCTTCGCGCAGCGGGCGGGCCGCGTCAACGCCCCGACCCGCCCTGTAAGCCGCGTCACACCGTGACGTGCCGGATCACACGGGGCGGAAGCCCGCGTCCACGATCTCCTGGGCCCGCTCGACGAGTTCGACCTTGCGGATCTTCCCGGTCGTCGTCATCGGGAAGTCGGCGACGATCCGCACGCGCGGCACCTTGTACGAGGCCATCGCCGAGCGCGCCCACTCCTCCAGGCCCTCCGCCGTGAGGTCCGCGCCGGGTTCGAGGCTGACGAACGCGACCGGCACCTGCCCCTTCTCCGGGTGCCGCCCCGGCACGACGGCCGCCGTGCGCACGCCCGGGTGCCGGGTGAGGAGCAGCTCGACCTCGGCCGGGAACACGCTCATCCCCTTGACCTTGATCATGTCCTTGTCGCGGCCCAGGTACCGCAGGCAGCCGTCCTCGCCGATGCGGCCGTTGTCCCCGGTGTGCAGCCAGCCGTCCCGGAGTTGGGCGGCCGTGGCCTCGGGATTGCGCCAGTAGCCGGTCATCACGGAGGGGCTGCGGACGACGATCTCGCCGACCTCGCCGAGCGGCAGCGGCTCGCCCGTCTCGAACGACACGACCGCGATGTCGGTGCCGGGCACGGGCACCCCGCAGAAGACGGGTTCGGCGAGCAGGTCCCGGTCGTCCTGCGCGAGCCCGTAGGGGGTGGCGTCGAAGGTGTGCGTCTCGGTCATCCCGTACGCGCCTTCGCGGAGCACCGAGTGGGGTCCGGCGGCGGCCTGCCAGCGGTGGCGGATCTCGGGGCTGAGTTTGCGTACGAAGGACACGGCCATCGGGTCGTCCAGGGCGGAGAGGTCCGTGGCGGGGAACTCGGGGCGTTCGAGGAGCTCCAGGTAGTTCTCGACGGTGCCGACCATCGTGCTGACGCGGTGCCGGGCCAGCAGGTCGAGGGCGGCGGCCGGGTCCCAGCGGGGCATGAGCACGGAGGTGCCGCCGAGCACGAGAGGGCTGAGGATGCCGAGGTTCTCGCCGGCGATCCAGAAGATCGGGATGTAGCAGAGCGCGATGAAGTCCCCGTTCGCACCGCGGCCCATGGCGCTCGCGCTGGAGGCGGTGGTGTAGAGCATGTGCCGCTGGGTGTGCTCGCAGCCCTTGGGCAGCCCGGTTGTGCCGCCGGTGTAGTTGAGCGCGGCGAGGGCGTCCAGGTCGGTGGGGTGCGCGGGCGAGGGCGCGTGCGCGACGGCGTCCGACCAGGGGGTGAGGGCGGAGCGGCCGGCGGGGAGTTCGGGTGGGGTCGCGGCGGCGGCCATCTCGTGGGCGCCGGTGACGAGGACGTGGCGTACGGGGACGCGGTCGAGGACGGTGTCGAGGACGGGCAGGAGACGGTCGAGGGTGAGGACGATCTCGGCACCGCTGTCGGCCAGTTCGTGGGCCAGCTCGGCGGCCTGGAACATCGGGTTGACGGGCACGTGGACCGCGCCGAGCCGCAGGACCGCCATCATCGCGACGACGAACTGCGGGGTGTTCGGCAGATGCACGGCCACCCGGTCCCCGGGCCGTACGCCGCTCGCCCGCAGCCAGCCGGAGACGGAGCCGACGAGGGCGTCGAGTTCCGCGTAGGTCGTCGTGCGGCCCTCGAAGACGATCGCCGGGCGGTCGGGGACCGTACGGGCCCAGTGGGCGACGTGTTCGGGGATGCCGGTCTCGCCGAGCGGGTAGTGCACGGTCGCCGGGAGCCCGGCCGGGCGGGTGGCGTCCTGCCGGGCGCGCAGGTCACGCAGGTACTGCTCAAGGCTGGCGCTGCTCACGGGGTCCAAGGCTCGCTCTCCTCCACGGTCACGGGCGTACGGGCGCTCACCAGGTGTCGACGAACGACCGCCGCAGCGGCGGTCGGTCCGTCTCGGGCGGCAGGGCGGCGGTGATCCAGGCCCTGGTGTCGGCCGGGTCGATGACGTCGTCCAGCTCGAAGACGGTGGCCGCGTTGATGGCCTTGCCGCGGTCGTAGTGCTCGGCGACGAGGTCGTCGAAGGCGCGCTGCCGGTCGGCCGGGTCGTCGATCGCGTCGAGCTCCCGCCGGTAGCCGAGCCGCACCGCGCCCTCCAGGCCCATCGGGCCGACCTCCCCTGTGGGCCAGGCGACGGTCGCGGCCGGGGTGCGGAAGCCACCGCCGACCATGGCCATCGCGCCGAGCCCGTACGCCTTGCGCAGCACGACCGCGACGAGTGGCACTCGCAGGTTGGCGCCGACGACGAAGAGGCGGCTGAAGTGCCGTACGGTCGCGGTCCGTTCGGCTTCGGGGCCGACCATGAAGCCCGGCGTGTCGCAGAGGGACACCACCGGCAGGCCGTGCGCGTCGCAGAGCTGCAGGAAGCGGGCGAGCTTGTCGGCGGACGGCGCGTCGACGGCGCCGCCGAGGTGCGCGGGATCGTTGGCGACCAGGCCCAGGGGGCGGCCCTCGATCCGGACGAGGGCGGTGACGACGCCCCGGCCGAACGCGGGCCGCAGTTCCAGCACGGAGCCCTCGTCGGCGATGCCGCGCACGGCTGCCCGCACGTCGTAGACCCGCACCCGGTTCTCGGGCACGACATGCCGCAGGACGCGCGGGTCGGGCTGCTCCCAACTGCCCTTTGCGCGCGGGCTGTCGGTGAAGTACGAGAGGTAGCGGCGGGCCACGTCGACGGCTTCGGCCTCGTCCTCCACCAGGACGTCGACGACGCCGTTGGGCACCTGCACGGACATCGGGCCGACCTCGTCGGGCCGGTACCGGCCGAGGCCGCCGCCCTCGATCATCGCCGGGCCGCCCATGCCGATGGTGGCGTCCTTCGTGGCGATGACGACGTCGCAGCAGCCGAGCAGCGCGGCGTTGCCCGCGAAGCAGCGGCCGGAGGCGATGCCGACGGTCGGGACGGCGCCGCTCAGCCGGCCCATCGTCGCGAACGTCGGCACGTCGAGACCGGAGGCCGTGTTGCTGTCGGTGTCGCCGGGCCGGCCGCCGCCGCCCTCCGCGAAGAGGACCACGGGAATCCGCTGCTGCTCGGCGAGTTCGAGCATCCGGTCGGTCTTGTGGTGGTTGACGTACCCCTGCGTCCCGGCGAGGACCGTGTAGTCGTACGCGAGGACGACGCAGCGGGCCGCGTCGACGCGGCCGATGCCGGTGACCATGCCGTCGGCGGGGGTGTGCGCGATCAGGTCGTCGAGGGTGCGGCGGCGGCGCTGGGCGGCGACGGCGAGGGAGCCGTACTCGACGAACGAGCCGTCGTCGCACAGGTCCTCGACGTTCTCGCGGGCGGTGCGGTGGCCGGTGGCGTGCCGTCGGTCGACCGCCTCGGGGCGGCTCGCGTCGAGCGTGCGGGCGTGCCGGTCCCGGATCTCGGCGAGGTCGGGGCGGACCGTGTCGAGGTCCAACTCCTCGACCGCGTCGGCCTGTTCGGCCCCGGTTCCGTCGGGGTCGACGCGCAGGAGCAGGCCGCCCTCGGGCACCGTGTCGCCGACGGCGGCCCGCACCTCGCGGACGGTTCCGGCCACGCCCGCGGTGACGACGTGCTCCATCTTCATGGACTCCAGCACCGCCAACGGCGCCCCGGCGGCGACCTGTTGGCCTTCTCGTACGGGTACGGAGACGACGGTGGCGACGAAGTCGGCGCGGATCTCGGTGAGTCGGTCCGTGGCCCGGGCCGGCTGGTCGTCCTCCTGCGGCAGGAGGGCGTCGAGGTGGTCGTCCACGAAGCGGGTGGTGGCCTCGCCGGTGCGGAACGCGGGGTGGCCGAGGATCGCGCGCAGGGCGTCGATGTTGGTGGCGGGGCCGTCGACGCGGAACTCGGCGAGCGTGGCGTCCGCGCGGGCCGCGGCCCGGTCGAGCCCGCCGCGGGGCACGGTGACGATCACCTTGGCGAGCAGCGAGTCGTACCGCCCGTCGGCGACGAGGCCCGCGTGCCCGTGCGTGTCGACGCGTACGCCGGGGCCGGTCGGCACCTCGAAGACGTCGATGCGGCCGGAGGCGGCGCGTGCGGTGCCGTCGCGGCGCAGGGTCTCCAGGTTGACCCGCGCCTGCACGGCGACGCCGCGCGGCTCGGGGATGCGGTCCTGGGTGAGGCCGAGCTCGTCGAGGGTGCGGCCGAGGGCGACGTCCAACTGGGCGGAGACCAGGTCGACTCCGGTGATCTCCTCGGTCACCGTGTGCTCGACCTGCACGCGCGGGTTGGCCTCCATGAAGTACCAGCGGCCGGGGTCGTGGGCGTCGACGAGGAACTCGAACGTGCCGAGCCCTCGGTAGCCGACGGCGGCGGCCATCCGGCGGGCCGCGGCGAGCAGCGGGTCGCGGGCGGCGCGGGTGAGGGTGGTGCAGGGCGCGACCTCGATCAGCTTCTGGTGGCGGCGCTGGATCGTGCACTCCCGGTCCCACAGATGACTGACCGCGCCGGTGCCGTCACCGAGCACCTGCACCTCGACGTGCCGGGCCGCGTCGAGGAGTTCCTCGACGTACAACTGCCCGTCGCCGAAGGCGCGTTCGGCCTCGGAGCGGCAGCGCTCGAACGCCTCCGCCAGTTCCTCCGGGCGGCGTACGACGCGCATGCCGCGGCCGCCGCCGCCCGAGGCGGCCTTGACCATCACGGCGGCGC
Source organism: Streptomyces sp. Da 82-17 (assembly GCF_046098215.1). Taxonomy (NCBI): domain Bacteria; kingdom Bacillati; phylum Actinomycetota; class Actinomycetes; order Kitasatosporales; family Streptomycetaceae; genus Streptomyces; species Streptomyces sp. Da 82-17. The sequence goes on along the minus strand of NZ_JBJURH010000011.1, from coordinate 87,341 downwards.
GGGGGCCGAGTCCGGCGAGGAACGCGGCCGCGTCGGCGAGCGTCGTGCCCGCCGGGGTGGCGCGCAGCACCGGCACGTCGTGCGCCTCGGCGAGGGCCCGCGCCCGCGCCTTGTCGCCGAACTCGACGAGCACCTCGGGCGAGGGGCCGACGAAGGTCAGCCCGGCCTTGCCGCAGAGCCGCGCGAACTCGGCGTTCTCGCTGAGGAATCCGTATCCCGGGTGCACGAGCGCGCAGTCGGCGCGGCGAGCCACGGCGACCAGCTGCTCGGCGTCGAGATAGCCGTCGGGGCCGGTCAATTCGTGGGCCTCGTCGGCCCGTCGTACGTGCAGCGCGTCCCGGTCCCCCGGCGCGTGCACGGCGACCGGGCTCAGGCCGGCGGCGCGGGCGGCGCGGACGACTCGGACGGCGATCTCGCCTCGGTTGGCGATCAGAACACGGGTCACGATGCGGGCACTCCTGAGGCGTTCCGGTCCACGGCGAGGCGACGCGGCAATCCCGTGCCCGCCACACATACCGCCCAGTCGGTACGCATGCTGCACTCCCCCGCGGCAGGGGGTCAAGGGGTGTGCAGGGGGCGGTTTCGGGCGGGGTGCGGGGCCGGACGGGAGTGCGCGCCCGCTAGGTGTGCGCCGACGCCGCGCGCTTGCGCGCCCGGTACGCCGCCGCCTTGACGCGGTTGCCGCAGGACTCCATTCCGCACCAGGTCCGGCGGGCGCCGCGGGAGCGGTCGACATAGAGGCGGGTGCAGCCCGGCCGGCCGCACTCCTTGAGGCAGGCGTCGCGGTCGGCGAGCAGGGCGGCGGCGCGGCGGGCGAGGTGGGACAGGGCCGCGGTGATGTCACCCGTCGACCTCAGTCCCGTGTCGGCGAGTCGGACGGTGAGGGGCGGGGCCGCGGCGGCCTCGTTGAGGAGGTCCAGGGAGGCGCGGGTGAAGGGCCGGCCGTGGAGGCGGTCGAGGGCCAGCCGGTGGACGGCCTCGCGCAGGCGCAGCGCGTACGCGAACGCCGCCTCGTCGACGCGCACACGGTCCGGCAACTCCGGGCATTCCAGGATCCATCGCTCCAGGTCGGCGGGGCGGGCGAGGAGGTCGACGGGGTTGTCGTCGCGGGAGCCGACGGTGCCGACGAGGTCCAGGGCGGGGTTGCCGCTCACGTAGGCGAAAGTCACGTCACCAGCTTGACCGGTGACGCGGCGCTCGGCAAGTATCGAGAAGTGACCGCGTCACCGGTTCAGGCGGTGACGCATCGCGGTCGGCGTCGGCAGGTGCCGGGCGTGCGTCCCGAGGAGGAGATCCGAGTGTTCGACGTAGTCGTCTTCGACATCCTGGGCACGATGGTCGACGAGCCGGGCGGCTTGCGCGCCGCCGTCCGGGAGGCCGTGCCCGACTGCGAGCCGGGGCGGGCGGAGCGGCTGCTCGGGGTGTGGCAGGGGCATGTCGCGCGGGAGCAGCGGCGCATGGCGGAGGGCGGCCGGGCGTACGCGGACTCGGCGACGCTGGACGCGGAAGCGGCCCGGCGGGTGGCTCAACTGGCGGGCGTCCGCGACGAGTCGGCGATCGCCCGGCTCGCGACGGCGAGCGAGCGGCTGCACCCCTGGGACGACTCGGCGGCAGGGCTCACCGCGCTCGCCCGGCACGTCCCCGTCATGGGCTTGTCCCACGCCTCCCGGACGACGCTGCTGCGCCTGAACGCGCACGCGGGCCTGCGCTGGCACCAGCTCCTGTCCGCCGACGACGCCCGCGCGCACAAGCCCGCCCCCGAGGTCTACCGGCTCGCGCTCGACGCGGCAGGCTGCCCGCCGGAGCGCGCCCTGATGGTTGCGGCCCACGCGTGGGACCTGCGGGGCGCGCAGCGGGTGGGCATGCGCACGGCCTACGTCCACCGCCCGGTCGGCGACCCACCGCGCGCCGAGGACCGGTTCGACCACTGCTTCGAGGGGCTCGCGGGGGTGGTGCGGTTGCTGGGGCGGGACGGCTGACGGTGAACGCCGACGGTCGGGCACCGGCCTGCTGATCGGCGCGCATCGGCCTGCCGATCGGCGCATCGGCCACCCGTCGGTGCGGCGGCCCTCGCCGCGGGCGGCGGGCTCGGCGGAGTCTTAGGCGCCGTCCGCCGTCGCGTCCTTCTCTGGCGCCGTGTCCTGCTCGGCCGGGGTGGCGGCGGCGCGCCTGCGGCGGTAGGCGATGAAGCCGCACAGGGCGGCGACGAGCGCGGCCACGGCGCCCACGCCGAGGGCCGTGTGCTCGGCGAAGAGACGGCCGATCAGTTCCAGGGCGCCGATCCCGGCGGTCGCGTACAGCAGGGCCCAGCAGGCGCCGCCGACGAACAGGGCCGGGAGGTAGCGGCTGAGCGGCATGCGCATGCTGCCCGCGAGGAAGTTGGCGGCGGTCTGGAAGCCGACGGTCAGGAACGAGACGGCGACGACCGGGGCGCCCCAGCGCTGGATGGCGCGCTCGACCCGCTGGAACCTGGACTGCGAGAACTTCTCCGCGAACCTGCTGCGGCGGGCCCCGGCGGCGGCGAGGCGGCCCACGGCGAAGGTCCCGCCGGCGCGGAGCAGGACGATGACGTACAGGCCGGCGGCCGTGAGCAGGACCTTATCCACGGCGGGCCGCCTCGGAAGCCCCGGCCGGGCCCTGGCGCGGAGCCGCGCCGGCCGGGTGCGCGCTGCGGGTCACCACACGGGCCTGCTCTCCATACCTCACCTGCATCCGCCGCCTCTCTGACACTGCCAGGTTAAGCGAACGCCCTTACGCCCCGACGGCCGGTCCGGGGTTCGGGGCCGGTACGGGCGAGCACCCGGTGAACAGGTCACCGGGTGCTCGAAGTTGGGCGGTGCGCCGTGCGTCACGGGCACCTGTGCCGGGCCGGGTCAGCCCTCGACGACGCCGGACTTGGCGATGGTGATCGTCTTCGCGGGCTTGCCGCTGCGGGAGCCCAGCGCCTCGATCGCCTTGACGACGTCCATGCCCTCGACGACCTCGCCGAAGACGACGTGCTTGCCGTCCAGCCACGGGGTGACGACCGTCGTGATGAAGAACTGCGAGCCGTTGCTGTTCGGGCCGGCGTTGGCCATGGACAGCAGGCCCGCGTCGCTGTGCTTCAGCTGGAAGTTCTCGTCGGCGAACTTCTCGCCGTAGATGCTCTTGCCGCCGGTGCCGTTGTGGTTGGTGAAGTCACCGCCCTGCAGCATGAACTCGGGGATGACGCGGTGGAAGCCGGAGCCCTCGTAGCCGTAGCCGTTCTGGCCGGTGGCCAGCTCGCGGAAGTTGCGGGCGGTCTTGGGGACCACGTCGTCGTACAGCTTGAATTCGATGCGCCCGGCGGGCTTGCCGTCGATCTCGATCTCGAAGAAAACGTTGTTACTCATGCCCGTATCCTCACATCCCCACCGGCGGATGGGGAAACGCAGGGTGGCCGCCGCGTCGCCCAGGGCTCCGGTCGCCGCCGGGTCAGGGTTCACCAGCTGACCGGGTAGCGCACCGGATGCCCGGCTATGCGGCCCGGGAGCAGGCCGATCGCGACGAGCAGACAGGCGCCGAGGGCGAGCAGCGGCAGGAACGGTACGGGCGGCGGGGCCTGCAGCACGACGATCACTGCGGTGGCGGCCGCCGGGGAGTGCGACAGGTGGGTCAGCATCATCGCGCCGAGCGCGAGCCCGGCCGCGACCGCCGCCGCCCAGGCGCTGCTGCCCGCCACGGCGAGGGTGGCGAAGCCGATCACCGCCGACATCAGATGCCCGCCGACGAGGTTGCGCGGCTGCGCGAGCGGCAGCCCGGGGGCGCCGTGCACAAGGGCCGCGCTGGCCGCCAACGGCGGGATGAGCAGCGGCTGGTGGAGCACGACGCCGACCGTGACGAGCAGCAGCAGCGCACCGATCGCGAAGGCCGTGGCCCGCAGCAGATGCGGAAGGCTCGGCCGGGTGGTGGCGGACGGCGGCGTGGTCATGCGCGTGCTCCGGGGCGGTTCTGGGTGGTACGGGGCAGGACGCGCCGATCTTAAACAGATTGTTGATCTCGCCGTACGGTCCGTCCCCATGGCGAGACGGCCCCGCCTGCCGTTCCTTCCGTTCCTTGCGCTCCGGCTGCGCCCGCCGCCGCCCGGCTACGCCTTCCGGTCCAGGCTCCGCAGGCGCCGGCCCGCCGTCGTGAGGCCGTGGCGGTGGCGGGCGAGGCCCTCCCAGGGGTCCTTGTCGAGCCGGTCGTCGAGGTCGGTCACCGTCCAGCGGCGGCCGGTCAGCTCCGGGTCGTCCAGCTCGTCCCAGGCCAGCGGCGCGGCGACCGGCGCACCCGGTCTGGTCCGTACGGCGAAGGGGGCGACGGCGGTCTGGGCGTAGCCGTTGCGCTCCACGTCGAGGAACAGGCGGCCCTTGCGGGCGTGCTTGCGGAACTCCGTCGTCAGCTCGTCCGGGTAGCGGCCTGCGAGCACTTCGGCGGCGGCCCGGGCGAAGGCCAGGACGTCGTCCGCGTCGGCGCGCCGGTTCAGCGGTACGAGGACGTGCAGGCCGCGGGAGCCGGTGGTCATCAGGGCGCAGGTCAGGTCGAGCTCGGTGAGGAGGTCGTGGACGCGGTGGGCGGCGCTGCGGACGGGTTCGAAGTCGTGGCCGGGCGGGTCCAGGTCGAAGACCAGACGGTCGGGCCTGCGGGGCTTGTCGGCGCGGCTCAGCCAGCGGTGCGGGGTGATGCAGGCCTGGCCGGCGAGGTAGACGAGGGTCGCGGTGTCCTCGCAGAGCACGTGTGTGACCTCGCCGCCCTCCTTGGGGACCGTGGCGCGGGCGATCCAGTCGGGGAAGTAGTCGGAGACCTCCTTCTGGTAGAACCGGTCGCCGTCGACGCCGTCCGGCATCCGCTCCAGCATCAGCGGTCTGCCGCGGAGTTCGGGGAGCATCCGCGGGGCCACGCGGCGGTAGTGCTCGGCGAGGTCGGCCTTGCTGAGGCCGTCCTGCGGGAAGAGTTCCTTCTCGGGCCGCTTCACGTCGATCCTGCGCCGTCCGACGCGGAGTTCAAGGGTGGAGCTCACGTCGCCACTCCTCCGTCACGGTCGTCGCCCGCCCGTCGCGGGCATGGCCCTTCCACCGTAGGGGCGGGCCGTGCGTCCGTGCCTTTGCGCACCCGGCCGTCACCGTCCGCGCGCCCTGCGTGACCGTCGCCCGACCGCAGTCGCAAATCGCCCGATCAGGGAGACAATGAGAAGAGTGCCCCCGTTCAGGAGCAGGAGCGGATCGTTCATGCTCACCGACCGAGTCACGCGCACCGACCGTACTGCCCGCCCGGCGCGGCCCACCGGCCGCCGGCAGGCGTCAAGGCGTCGCCATCCGCACGACGACGCACCCGCCACGCACGACCTGTTCGTCCGCTTCCACGGCCTGGAACCCGGCCACGAGCGCGACCTGCTGTGCGAGGAACTCCTCCAGGCCTGGCTGCCGATGGCCCACCGCATCGCGGGCCGGTTCCGCGGCAAGGGCGAGGCGCTGGAGGATCTGCAGCAGATCGCCGCGCTCGGCCTCCTCAAGGCCCTCCAGGGTTACGACCCGGAGCGCGGCGCGTTCGAGTCGTACGCGGTCCCCACGATCACCGGCGAGCTGCGCCGCCACTTCCGCGACCACGCCTGGGACGTGCACGTGCCGCGCCGCGTGCAGGACCTGCGGAACACGGTGCGCACGGCCCGCCGCGAACTGGCGCTGCGCCCCGGCAGCCCGGAGCCGACGGTGGCCCAACTCGCCCGCCACACCGGCCTGTCGGAGCAGGCGGTGCTCGACGGGCAGCGCGCCCTGAACAGTTATCGCGCGATCTCCCTCGACGCGGAACCCGCCCGTGAGGACGGGCTCTCGCTCGCCGAGACGCTGGGCGCACCCGACCCGGCGTACGACCTCGTCGTGGACCGGCTCGCCGCGAAGCCGGGCATCGAGAAGCTGCCGCGGCGCGAGCGCACGGTGCTCTACCTGCGGTTCTTCGAGGGGCTCACGCAGAGCCGGATCGCCGAGCAGATCGGCGTCTCGCAGATGCAGGTGTGCCGGCTGATCGCGCAGACCTGCTCACGGATCCGCGAGCAGGCCGCCAACGGGCCGGAGAACGACGGGAGTTGCCGGGTGGCGTGAGGCGAACCGGGTCGCGATGGTCAGGCGGCCCGCTTCCTGCGGCGGCCGCGGCCCTTCTGCGTGCGCGTGAGGGCCTCGACGAGCTCCTCGCGGGTCATCTTGGAGCGGCCGGGGACGTCCTGGTCGGCGGCGCGTTCGTACAGCTCGGCCTTGGTGAGCTCCTGCAGGGACGACGCGGAATCGGCTTCGGACGCGGGCTTCCCGGACTTGCCGGACCTGCTCGGCTTACTGGACTTGCTCGGCTTGCCGGACGTGCTCGACCCGCTCGGCTTGCCCGACTTGCCGCGGGCCTGGCTGAGGCTGGCCTCCAGGACCTCCATGAGGTCGACGACGTCGGTCGCCTTCGGCGCTTCCTCCTCCTGCACGACCTCCTCCCCCTCGGCCTTCGCCCGCACGAGCTCGCGGACCTTCTCCTGGTACGTGTCGCTGTACCGGTCCGGCTCCCACGGCGAGGTGAGCGCGTCGACGAGGGCGAGGGCCGAGTCCAGCTCCTTGCCCTTGCCGACGCGGCCGGAGGGCAGCTCGGGCAACTCGTCGACGGGGTCGCGGACTTCGTCGGACCAGTGCAGGGTCTGCAGGACCAGGACCTTGTCCTCGGCGCGGATCGCGGTCAGGTACTGCCGGTTGCGCATGACGAAGGTGGCGATGCCCGCCTTGCCGCGCTCCGCGAGCGCCGCCCGCAGCAGCCCGTACACCTTGAGGTACTCCTCGCCGCGCGGCGCGAGGTAGTAGCTGCGGCCGAAGTACACCGGGTCGATCGCGTCCAGGTCGACGAAGTCGCTGATGTCGAGCGTGCGGGAGCGGCCGGGCGCGATCTCGTCGAGCTCCTCGGGTTCGACGACGACGTACTCGCCGTCGGCGACCTCGTAGCCCTTGACGATGTCCTCGCTGTCGACCTCCTTGCCGGTGCGTTCGTTGACGCGGCGGTTGCGGATGCGGTCGGAGGTGCCGCGCTGCAGGTGGTGGAAGTGGACGGTGTGGTCCTCGGTCGCCGTGAAGAGGCCGACCGGCACGCTGACCAGGCCGAACGTGATGACACCTGTCCAGATCGCCCGCGCCATCGCCGCGCTCCGTCCTGCTCCGTGCGCCCCGTCCCCGTCCACGCTGGCACCACTCCCCCGGGCCGCGCCCGCCGGGCGGTGCACTCGGGGGAGGCCGGGTTCGCGCAGGCCGCGTGTGGGACCGGGGCGTGCGGGTACCCGGAAGACCCCCCGCGTGCTCGGAAAGGAGTCGAGCAGCCATGCGTATCGCGTTTCTGGCGGCGCCGGAGGGCGTCGAGCAGATCGAACTGACCAAGCCCTGGAAGGCGGTGTCCGAGGCCGACGGCACGCCCGTGCTCGTCTCCACCGAGGCCGGCCGGATCCAGGCGTTCCACCATCTCGACAAGGCGGACACGTTCCCCGTGGACGAGGTCGTCGGCGACGCGTCGGCCGGCGCCTTCGACGGGCTCGTGCTGCCCGGCGGCGTCGCCAACCCGGACGCCCTGCGGATGGACAGCCGCGCCGTGTCGTTCGTACGGGAGTTCTTCGACCTCGGCGTACCGGTCGCCGCGATCTGTCACGCGCCGTGGATGCTGGTCGAGGCGGACGTCGTCTCGGGCCGCGTCCTGACGTCGTGGCCGAGCCTGCGCACCGACATCCGGAACGCCGGCGGCACCTGGGTCGACGAACAGGTCCGGGTCTGCGACCACGGTACGAACGCGCTGGTCACCAGCCGTAAACCGGCCGACCTCGACGCGTTCGACGCGGCGCTGTTGGAGGTGTTCAGCAGGCAGCGCGTGTGACGCGTGCAAGGGGTCACCCCGTGGATCACGTGGCCTCGACGGGCCGTTCCCGTACGACGTCGGTCGCCGGCTTGTCGTCGCGCAGGCCGAGGTAGCGGGGGTGGCGGAGCATGCCGTCGCGGGTCCACTCCGTGAACGCGATCTGCGCGACGAGTTCGGGCTCGGCCCAGTGCGCGGTGCGTTCGCGTACGGGGTCGCTGAACGGTGAACGGGGGCGCGCGAGTTCGTCGAGGCGGGCGCGGAGGTCCTTGAGGGCGGTGCGGTCGAAGCCGGTGCCGACCTTGCCCGCGTACCGCAGCCGGCCGTCCTCGTAGTGGCCGAGGAGCAGCGCGCCCAGGCCGACGCGGCTGCCCGCGGGCTCCGTGAAGCCGCCGACGACGAACTCCTGGTCCTTCGCGCACTTGAGCTTGAGCCAGTCCGTCGACCTGGTGGTCCGGTAGCGGCTGTCCGCGCGCTTCGCGATCAGCCCTTCCCAGCCACTCGCGCACGCCTTCGCCAGCAGCTCCGCACCGCCCTCGTTGCGGTGCGTGGTCAGCCGCAGCGGCGGGCGGTACGCGAGGGCGCGGCGCAGCAGCGACTTGCGGGCGCGCAGCGGCAGCGCCCGGGTGTCCCGGCCGTCGAGGCGCAGCAGGTCGAAGAGGTAGTACGTGACGGCCACTCCGGTCGCCTCGATGCGGCGACGGTCGGTGAGGCCCATGCGCTGCTGGAGGCGGGAGAACTCGGTGCGGCCGTGCGAGAAGGCGACGATCTCGCCGTCGACGGTGAAGTCCCCGCAGTCCTGCGCGGCCAGCGCCTCGACGATCTCCGGGTAGCTGTCGTTCAGCCGGCGTCCGGTGCGGGAGAGGAGCCGTACGTGGCCGTGCTCGCGGACCGCGAGGACGCGGATGCCGTCGAGCTTCCGCTCGAAGATCCAGCCTTCGGTGAACTCGCGCCGGTCGCTGAGTGTGGCGAGCATGGCCTGCGCGGCGAGTTCGGCGCCGGGCGGGGCGTCGCGCAGCCGGGCGGCGTGGTCGGCGGGCAGAGTGTCGAGGAGTCCGGTGGTCACGACCGCTCGCCCTGCTCGGCTTGTTCGGCTTGTTCGGCTTGTTCGGCGACCTGGTGGAGGGTGCGGCCGGTGGTCGTGGAGCGGGCGCGGCGGGGGTCGGGGGCGTCGTGGCCGGGGCGGGCCCGCCGGTCGTCGGCCTTGACGAGCAGCCAGGCCTCCCGTTGGCCGTTTCCTTCCCTGAAGCGGGTCAGCGCGTATGCGCCGTGCAGTTTCGAACCGTCGAGCCAGAACGTGGCGTGGCCTTTGTCGAGGGATGCGGCGAAGGGCACGGGCCGGCCGCGGCGGTCGTGGCTCATCGGCCGGTAGGTGCCGTTGTCCCAGACGATGACGGTGCCGCCGCCGTACTCGCCCTCGGGAATCACGCCCTCGAATTCCTCGTATTCCAGCGGATGGTCCTCGGTGGGCATCGCAAGGCGTTTGTCGTGCGGATCGGCGGACGGGCCTTTCGGCACGGACCAGGATTTCAGTACGTCGCCGACCTGGAGGCGGAAGTCGAAATGCAGGGTGGAGGCGTCGTGGATCTGCACGACGAACCGATGTTCCTCCTCGTCCTCCTGCCGCTTCTTCTTTCCGCCCTGCCGCGCCTTTCGTCCTTCCGGCTCGGCGGTGCGGCCGAAGTCGCGTTTCCTGCGGTAGACGTCCAGCGGTTTGTCGTCAGCCATGCCCTTTCGGGTTCTCCCTGCGGCGGATATGAAACGGGCCCGGGTGGGCACCCGACGCGTAGACACCAGCCGAGGAGCAGCGGTCACCATGAGCGACGACAAGAACCGCAAAGTCATACGGGAACTGCTGCGGGAACACGGGCAGACGTATGCGGCCGAGGCGGGAATCCATCTGAGGGACACGCCTCAGCCGCTCTACCGGACGCTCGTGCTCGCGCATCTGCTCAGCGCACGTATCCGCGCATCCGTCGCCGTCGCGACGTCGCGGGCGCTGTACGAGGCGGGGCTGCGGGACGCGCGGCGGATGGCGGACGCGACGTGGCAGCAGCGGGTCGACGCGCTCGGCGAGGGCGGATACCGCCGTTACGACGAGCGCACCGCGACACAGCTCGGCGACGCCGCGGAAATCCTCCTCGACCGCTGGGGCGGCGACCTCCGCAGAATGCGGGCCGAGGCGGACGGCGACGCGGACGAACTCCGCGAACTCCTCCAGGAACTGCCGGGAATCGGCGCGGTCGGCGCGGCGATATTCCTCCGTGAAGTCCAGGACGTGTGGCCGGAGTTCGGGCCGTACGTGGACGCGAAGGCCTTGCAGGGCGCCGAGCGTCTTGGGCTTCCCCGCAAGACGGTGGACCTGCGGCGGCTGGCCGAGGGGACCGGGGCGGCGGATGCCGCATTGGCTTCGGCGTTGGTGCGGGCGGCGTTGGACAAGGGGATCGTGGAGGAATGCACGGGGCGTGCGGCTTGAGGGGCTCGCCTTCCGGCTTCAGCCCCTCCGGCGCACCGCAGCCCCCATCCTCCCCAGGGCCTCCCGCAGGACCCCCTGGGACGTGGCGAAGTTGAGGCGGACGTGGCCTGCGCCGCCCGTGCCGAAGATGTGGCCGGAGGACAGGGCGACGCGGGCCTCGTCGAGGAACAGCTTCGCCGGGCCCGCGAGGTCCGTGACCACCGCGAGGTCCGTCGACGTCGGCGCCTCCTCCGCCGCCAGCGCACGGCAGTCCAGCCAGGCCAGATACGTGCCCTCGGGCCGCACGTACCCCACCTCCGGCAGCTCCTCGGCGACCAGCCGGCCGAGCAGGGCGCGGTTGGCGTCGAGGCCGGTGAGGAGCGCGTCGAGCCAGCGGTCGCCGTGCCGGTACGCGGCGGTGTGGGCGATCACGCCGAGGTAGCTCGCCCCGTGGTGCACCTCCTCCGGCATCCGGCGCAGGTCGTCCGCCGCCTCCGGACCGGCGAGGGCGAGCGCGGCCTTGATGCCCGCGAGGTTCCACCCCTTCGTCGCCGACATCAGCGAGAACGCGTCCTCTGCCCCGGGCACGCTCAGATACGGCGTGAACTCCGCGCCCGGCAGGACCAGCGGGGCGTGGATCTCGTCGGCGACGACCCGCACCCCGTACCGCCGTGCCGACTGCGCGACCGTGGCGAGCTCTTCGCGGGTGTGGACGGTGCCGGTGGGGTTGTGCGGGTTGCTGAGGAGGTACGCGATCCGGGCGCTGCTGTCGCGGCGGCGCAGGTCCCGGAACGTGTCCTCCAGGGTCTGCGGGTCGATGCGGTGGTCCGGGCCGAGCGGGGCCTCGACGATGCGGCGGTCGTCGTGGGCGATGAAGGCGTAGAACGGCGCGTAGACCGGGGAGTTGACGACGACGGGGCCGCCGGGGTCGGTGACGAGGCGGAGGACCTGGACGGCGCCCATCATCACGTCGGGGATCATCGCGGCGCGGTCGACCGCCACTCCGTCCCACTTCCAGCGCCGCACGGCGAACCCGGCGAGCGACTCGGCGAACTCCGTGCCGGCCGGGTAGCCGGTGTCCCCCGCGTCGACGGCCTCGCGGAGGGCGTCGGCGACCGGTTCGGCGAGGGGGACGTCCATCTCCGCGACCCACAGCGGCAGCACGTCCGCCGGGTGCGCCCGCCACTTCATGCTGCGGCGTCGGCGGAGCTGGTCGAGCGTGAACACCTCCAGAGGGTTCGCGATCTCGCCCGCCGGGCCGGACGTGTCTGCGGTCGTTTCGCTTCCACCGTCGGTAGTCATCCCCAGCATTGGACCGCCGTCCCGGCCGCGCCGCAAGATCCCGGGCGACGGTGGCCGGACATCTGTGCGAGGCGGCTTTGCTCATGACGGATGATGGGGGCCTGTCCGTCATCCGTCACCGAGAGTCGAGGGGGACCGTGAACAGCAGTCGTGGCGTGACCGGCGGTGTGCGGCCTGATCCGCAGCCCCTCGTGCAGCGCGGACTGGTCGCCGCCGTGCAGGTCCTCGGGCTGGCCGTCTGGTTCTCGATGTCGGCGGTCGTGCCGAGTCTGCGGACCGAGTGGGGGCTCGACTCGACGAGTGCCGTGTGGCTCACGGCGTCCGTGCAGCTCGGGTTCGTCACCGGCGCGCTCACGTCCGCCGCGCTCACCCTCGCCGACCGTTTCGCCCCGCAGCGGCTGCTCGCGTCCGGCGCCGCCGCTGCCGCCGCGTGCACGGTGCTGCTCGCCCTGACGGTCGACGGGCTCGGCACCGCCGTACCCCTGCGGTTCCTGACCGGGGTGTGTCTGGCCGGGGTGTACCCGGTGGGCATGAAGCTGATGGCGTCCTGGTCGGACAGCGCGTCGCGGGGCCGGAGCATGGGCGTGCTGATCGCCGCGCTCACCCTCGGCTCGACGCTCCCGCACCTGATCGCGGGGCTCGGCTCGCTGCCGTGGCGGGGTGTGCTGCTGACCGCGTCGGCGGCCGGGCTGCTCGCCGCCGTCGTCGCACTGGCCCTGATCCGCGTCGGCCCGTACGCCGCCCCGGCCGCGCCGGCCCGCAACCCGCGGTACGCGCTGACGATGTTCGCCGAGCGCCGCCCGCGCCTCGCCAACCTCGGCTATTTCGGGCACATGTGGGAGCTGTACGCGCTGTGGACGTGGATCCCCGCGTACCTCGCGGCGGCGGCCGGGGCGGGCGGGCTGCCCGGGTCGGTGGAGATCACCGTGTTCCTGACCATGGGCGTCGGCGGGGCGCTCGGCTGTCTGCTCGGCGGCTGGGGCGCGGACCGGTTCGGCCGCCCCTCGGCGGCGATGGCCGCGCTGCTGGTGAGCGGTGCGTGCTGTCTGCTGTCGCCGCTGCTGGTGGACGCCTCGCCCGCGCTGCTCGTGGTGTTCTGCACGGTGTGGGGCGCGGCGGTGATCGCGGACTCGGGGGTCTTCTCGACGTCGTTGAGCGAGGTCGTCGACCCTCGCTACGTGGGTACGGCGCTCACCGCGCAGACCGCGATCGGTTTCGCCCTGACCGTCCTCAGCATCCAGCTCACCCCGCTCCTCGCGGACGCCGTCGGCTGGGAGTACGCCCTGGTGCTTCTGGCCCCGGGGCCGCTGGCGGGGGCGGTCGCGATGCGGGCGTTCAAGCGCGCCCGGCCGCGGCTGTCCGGGGGCGGCGAGCAGGAGTGAGGCCGGCCGCGGGGTGCGGGCCGGCCTCACTGGTTTTCCCTCGCGGTTCCCCAGCGGTGGTTCCCTCGCAGTTCCCTGGTGGTTCCGGTGGTTCCCTCGTACGAACGTGTCCCGCCGGGTTACGGCTTGGGGCCGCTCTTCGACGCCGTCGCGGCGCACACCATGCCGAGGACCACGGCAACGGCGCCGATGATGATGTTGTTCAGGACGACCCCGGCGTCCGGGCTCTCGCCCACGATCCACGGCGCGATGATCATCCAGGCGCCCATCGCGCAGAAGGCCCAGCTCAGGCCGTACATGCGTTCCGGAGCCCGGGTGAAGCCGAGGGCCAGGAGGCCGATCGCGATGCCGACGATCAGGTTGTGGGTGACGAGGGCGGGCTGGCTCGTCGTGTAGTGGAGGATCCACGGGGACACGGCACAGTACAGACCGAGCAGGAACACGGGTCCGTCCACGAGTGCCACGTCACGGCCGCCGAGCATGCGGGCATAGCGGTCCCGCATCTCGGAGACATCGGGGTGGGCAGTGATGTCACTTCTGGTGGGCTGCACGTTGGCCATGGCTCGTCTCCTTTGACACGCAGGCCCAACCGCTCTGACGCGGTGTGCGGTGTGCGCCGCCTAGAGACATTCTGCGCTTATTTCGTCTTTATGTGTAGAGGCCGGGGCAGATGTAATGAAGCGTGATGAAACGGCGCCGCGCGGCTTTGGTCACCAGCCTGTCTCGCCGCGCAGCACCGCGTCCGCTCCCCCGTCGGCGTACACGATCTGGCCCGTGACCAGTGTGTTCTCCGGGGAGGTCAGCCAGGCGATCAGCGAGGTCAGCTCGTCGGGGGCTGCCGGGCCGCGCAGCGGCATCGGGACCGCCTCCTCGACCACGGCCCGCATCTCGGGGTCGTCCAGGAGCGGTTGGGTGAGCGGGGTGCGGATCACGCCGGGGGCGACCGCGTTGAGCGGGATGCCCGCGCCGGCCCACTCGGCGGCGACGGCGCTGCGGCGCACCCAGCGGGAGATCGCTGCCTTCGACGAGGAGTACGCGAGGTGCCCCTCGCCCCGGTCGACGGCCGCCTGCGCCGCCGCCACCGCCGCCTCCTCGTCGCCCGCGAGCGCCGCCTCGACCGTCGCCGCGTCGGTGGGGTGCACGGCGTCGATGGAGCCGATGACGAGCGCGCGGGGCGACTGACCGGCGGCGAGGAGCGGGCGCAGTCCCTCCAGGGTGGCGACCGCGCCGAAGTGGTTGACGCGGACGGTGAGCGGGTCGAACCGGGCGATGCCCGCGCAGGCGATCACCGCGTCGAGCCGTCCGCCGGTCAACTCCCGTGCGGCGGCGACCAGTTCGGCCCGCCCGTCGGGGGTCGCGAGGTCGGCGGAGATGTCGCCGCCCTTGAGGTCGGCGCCGATCACCGTGTGGCCGTGGGCCCGCAGATGGTCCGCGGTGGCGTTGCCGATGCCGGAGGCGGCTCCGGTGACGAGGTACGTACGGGGCATGGGTGCTCCCTTGTCGGGACGGGCGGCGGGCGTCAGGGGCGGGCGGGCGGCGCCGTGCGGTCCGGTGTGCGGGCGGTGATCAGGGCGTGGTCGAGGACGGGTGCGTCGTCGCGTTCCGGGGCCGTGGCGCGCAGCCGGAACCCGTTCGCGGCGGGGTCGGACCACACCTCTGTACGCAGGATCTCGCCGGGAAGGAAGATGCCCGCGAACCGTGTGCGGCAGCCGCCGACCGCACTCGCGTCGCCGTCCAGGAAGCGGTCGACGACGGCCTTCACGGCCATGCCGAACGTGCAGAGGCCGTGCAGGACAGGCCGGTCGTGGCCGGCGGCGCGGGCCACCGCGGGGTCGGCGTGCAGCGGGTTCCAGTCGCCCGACAGGCGGTAGAGCAGGGCCTGTTGGGGCAGGGTCGGCACGTCGAGCACGGCGTCGGGGGCGCGGTCGGGCGCCGGGGTGCGGCCCGAGGGGCCGCGGTCGCCGCCGAATCCGCCCTCGCCGTGCACGAAGATCTGGTTGCGCTGGGTGAGCAGCGGCTCGTCGTCCTCGCCGACGAGCGTCGACTCCTGTACGACGACGGCCGCGGCGCCCTTGTCGTACACGTCGGTGACGCGGGTGAGCGCGTACGCCCTCGCCGCGGCCGGGAGCGGGCGGTGCACGGTGACCTCCTGGCCGCCGTGCAGCGCCCTCGCCAAGTCGACGTCCACGCCCGGGTGTTCGAACACCTGGAAGCCGACGTTGGCCGCGGTCACGCCGAACAGCGGCAGGACCTGGAGTCCCCGCGGGTGCCGTTCGTACACGTACCGCAGTTCCGTCGGGTCGGTCGGCGGGGCGCCCGCGCCGAGTGCGAGGTGGTAGAGGCGGACGTCGCGGTCGTCCCAGGTCACCTCGGTGCGCACGGGCGGGGCGGACGTCGCCTTGGCCACGTCGATGGGCATCAGAACGCCCCCACGGCGTACCGGCTGCGGAAGTAGAGCAGCGGGCTGCCGTCCTCGCGGGCGTCGAGGGCCACCACTTCGGCGGTCGCCAGATAGTGGTCCCCCGCCTCGTGCACGGCCCGCAGTTCGCACTCGACGGCGGCGAGGGCGCCGTCGATGCGCACGGTGCCGTGCTCGCTCACCCGCCACGGCACCGCGGTGAACTTGTCGGGGCCGCTGCGGCCCAACCGGGCGCAGATGTCCCGCTGTTCGGCCGCGAGGATGTTGACGCAGAACCGCCCGGCGCGTTCGATCCGCGGCCAGCTCACCGACGTACGGCCCGCTGCGAGCATGACCAGCGGCGGGTCGAGGGACAGCGAGGCGAAGGACTGGCAGGCGAAGCCGACCGGTTCGCCGTCCTCCAGGGCGGCGACGACGGTGATGCCGCTCGCGAACCGGCCGAGGACGTCCCGGAACGCGTCGGGGTCGATCAGCCGTTCCACTGGTGGCCCCAGAAGCTGTCGGCGGTGATCTCCTTGGCGACCCAGGTGGCGGGGTCGACGACCAGGCCGTCCCAGCCGTACTCGACCTGGAAGCCGCCCGGGGCCTGCGCGTAGAACGACACCATGTGGTCGTTGGTGTGGCGGCCCAGGCTGGAGGCGATGGGGATGCCGGCCTCGTTCATGCGGTCCAGGCCGCGGCCCACGTCGTCGAGGGTCTCCAGCTCGACCATGAAGTGGACGATGCCCGGCGGGAGTTGGCCCGGGTAAAGGCCGAGGCTGTGGTGGCGGCGGTTGGGGCTGAGGAAGTGCATCCAGTGGAAGTCGCGCTCCTCGGCGGCGGTCGGGACGGCCTGCGGCGGGAGCTTCATGGAGTCGCGCAGCTGGAAGCCGAGCAGGTTCTCGTAGAAGTCGAGGGCCGCGTCGATGTCGGCGACGGGCAACACCACGTGCCCCAGGCCGAGTTCGCCGGTGACGAAGCGGTTGCCGTACGGGGTGCCGAGGGCGGTGTGGTCCTGGGCCTGGCCCCAGTAGATCTCCAGGGGGTTGCCGCACGGGTCGGTGACCTGGATCAGGTCGCGCACCCGGCGTTCGGCGAGCAGCCGGTCGTCGGCGGGTTTCACGGCGTGCCCGGCGGCCTCCAACTCGGCTGCCGCGCGGGCGAGTTCGGCGGCATTGGCGACCTCCCAGCCGGCCGCGAGCAGCCGGTCGCTCTCGCCCGCCTGGACGACGATGCGGTGGGCGCGGTCGTCGATGCGCAGGCAGAGGGTGTCGTCGGTGCTGTCGGCGCCCTCGGTCATGCCGAGGATGTCGAGCGCGTACGTCCGCCACTCGGCGAGCTCGGTGGTCTCGATGCGTAGGTAGCCGAGCGAGCGTATGTCCATGACGGTTCTCCTTCAACAGCGTTGGCAGGTAGCGGAGTTGCGGGGGCTCAGTGGGTGAGGAAGTCCACGGCGAGGCGGTTGAACTCGTCGGCCTGTTCGACCTGGGCCCAGTGCCCGCAGTGCGGGAAGACGTGCAGGCGGGCGTCCGGGATGGTCTTGAGGGCGACGAGAGCGCCGTCGAGCGGGTTGACGCGGTCCTCGCGCCCCCAGGTGAGCAGGACGGGCTGGGTGATGCGGTGCGCCTCGCGCCACAGCATCCAGTCCTCCTGCCAGGCCGGGTTCGCGAACGCGGCGCCCATACGGGCGTTGCCGAGGCGGGTCTCCGGGTCGGTCGCGGAGGCCCAGCGCTCCTCGACCAGCTCGTCCGTGACGACGGACTGGTCGTACGCCATGACGCCCAGGAACGCGCGGAGCTGCTCCTTGGTGGGCTCGGGCGCCGCGTTGAACTCGAAGAGCCGTTTGATGCCCTCCGTCGGGTCGGGGGCGAACAGGTTGACCGACACCCCGCCGGGGCCCATCAGAACCAGCTTGCCGACCTTGCCGGGGTGGTTCAGGGCCATGCGCACGGAGGTGCCGCCGCCGAGGGAGTTGCCGATGAAGTGCGCCCGGGC
Source organism: Streptomyces sp. Da 82-17 (assembly GCF_046098215.1). NCBI lineage: Bacteria > Bacillati > Actinomycetota > Actinomycetes > Kitasatosporales > Streptomycetaceae > Streptomyces > Streptomyces sp. Da 82-17. Next base: position 69,949 of record NZ_JBJURH010000011.1, on the reverse strand, counting down.
CACGCCGAGTTCGTCCATCAGGGCCGCGACGGCGTCGGCGCTGTACGTGAAGTAGTCCTTGTCGAGCTCCGGCTTGTCGGAGCGGCCGAAGCACACCTGGTCGACGAGCAGGGTGCGGAAGTGCTCGGCGAACACCGGCAGGTTGCGGCCGAAGTTGGACCAGGCGGACGCGCCCGGGCCGCCGCCGTGCAGCATGATCACGACGGGGGCGTCGGGGCGGCCCCCGGGCCCCGCTTCGTGGTAGTGCAGGGTGAGTCCGCGGGCCTTGGCGGTGCGGGATGTGGACTCGTACGTCGCCAACTGCTCGTTGTCGTAGCTGAGTTGATCTCCCATCAGAGCATCGTGTCCTTGATGTCGAGTTCGAGGGCGGCCTGGCCGTACAAGGTCAGGGCGCGCTCCGGGTCGTTGGCGGCGTGGCCGCGGCCGGTGTGCACGTCGCGCCAGGCGCGCTGCACCGGGTTGGGTCCGGTGCGCATCGCGTTGCCGCCGGCGTTCTCCATCAGCAGGTCGACGGCGGCCACGGCACGCTCGGTGGCGAGGACCTGGTCGCGGCGGGTACGGGCGCGCAGCTCGGTGGGAAGCTCCTCGCCGCGCTCGGCGCAGGCGTACAACTCGGCGATGTTGCGGGTGAGTTGCAGCCAGCTCGCGTCGATGTCGCTGCCCGCGCGGGCGATCCGCACCTGCGCGAACGGGTCGTCGGCGACCTTCTGGCCGTACGAGACGCGGATGCGCTTCGTCGTCGCCGCCACGTACGCCTCGTACGCGCCCTCGGCGATGCCGACGATCGGGGTCGAGATGGTCGTGGTGAACACGCCGGCGTACGGGAGGCGGAACAGCGGCTCGTGGTTCAGCTCGTGCCCCGGCACCTGCAGGGCCGTGACCGGGCCGAAGCTGAGGGCACGGTGGTCGGGGACGAACACGTCGTCGACGACGATGTCGTTGGAGCCGGTGCCGCGCAGGCCGACGGTGTCCCACACGTCGTCGACGCGGTACTCGGTGTCCGGGATCAGGAACGTGCGCATGTCGACCGGGTTGCCCTCGGCGTCCGCCACCAGGCAGCCGAGCAGCACCCACTGGGCGTGGTCGCAGCCCGACGAGAAGTGCCAGCGGCCCGAGAGCCTGAAACCGCCGTCCACGGGGGTGGCCTCGCCGGTCGGCGCGTACGAGGAGGCGATCCGGGTCTTGTGGTCCTCGCCCCACACCTCCTGCTGGGCGCGCGGGTCGAACAGGCCCACGTGCCAGGGGTGCACGCCGACCACGGAGGCGACCCAGCCGGTCGAGCCGCAGGCCTTCGCGATCTCCTTCACGGCCCGGTAGAAGAAGGTCGGGTCCGCGGCGCGGCCGCCGAAGGCGGTGGGCTGCAGCAGCTGGAAGAAGCCGGTGTCCTCCAACTCCTTGACGGAGGTGTCCGGTACGCGGCGCAGGCGCTCGGCCTCCGCGGCGCGCTCACGGAGGCTCGGGACGAGGTCACGGACCGCTGCCAGGACGTCTTCGGCCATGGGCCGACCCCTCTCTTCTCTGGTCGTGCCGGGTGGTGGTGGTGTGGGTGGGTGGGTGGGTGGGTGCGTGGACGGTAGGGCGGGGTGGGGGTGCGGGGGAATGTCGGACTCCCACTGAGCGGGAAGCGGCCCCCAAGGCGGTGCTCGTCCGGCTTTCCCGCCGTGGACGAGAGACCACCTCAGGAAAGCTGAGCCGTGCTCGCCATGTGCTGGGCCGCCAAGTGTGCGAAGACCATCGCCGAGCCGATCGGGACCCCCGGGCCCGGGTACGACGGGCCGGCCACCGACGCCGTCGTGTTGCCCGCCGCGTACAGGCCCGGAATCGGCGTGCCGTCCTCGCGCAGGACCCGCGCGTCCACGTCCGTGCGTACCCCGCCCTTCGTCCCCAGGTCCCCCAGCACGATCTGCACGGCGTGGAACGGGCCGTCCGTCAGCGGGACCAGGCACGGGTTCGCGCCCTCCGGGTCGGGCTCGACGAAGAAGCGGTCGTACGGGTCCTCCCCGCGGTGGAAGTCCGCGTCCGCCCCGCTCACCGCGTACCCGTTGAACACCCGTACCGTCTCCCCCAGCGCCTCCGCGTCGACGCCGATCCGCTCGGCGAGCGCGGGCAGCGTGTCCGCCGTGTGCCACAGGCCCGCCTCCGTGAAGGCCGTGCGGTCCGCGGGGACGACCGTGATGCCCGGCAACTCGTCGCCGAAGCGGGCGTCGAAGACCCACCACACCGGGTTGTCGTGGCTCGTGCCGGCCTTCGCGGCGAGCAGGGCGCGGCCCATCCGGTCGTACGGCAGCGACTCGTTGGCGAAGCGGCGGCCCGAGCCGTCGACGAAGATGCCGCCGCGCAGGCCGAGCGTGAACGCGGCCGAGCCGTCGGGGAAGCGCAGCGACGGGCACCACCACGACTCCTCCAGGAGCCCGACGGCCGCGCCCGCCCCGGCCGCCGCGGTGATCGCGTCGCCGGTGTTGCCGCCGGGTGCGCCCATCGTCCAGTCCGCACCCGGCAACTCCTGCCAGGCGCGGCGCAGTTCGGCGTTGGCCTCGAAGCCGCCGGCGGCGAGGAGGACGCCGCGGCGGGCGCGGATGTGCAGCGTACGGCCGTCGTGCTCGGCCTCGGCGCCGATCACCGCGCCGTCCGGGTCCGTGACGAGGCCCTTGAAGGGGGTGCGGAGGAGTGCGCGGGCGCGGCCGGTGGACTCCAGGGCGAGGAGGAGGCGGGCGATCAGGGCGCGGCCGTCCGTCAACGGCCCGTCGGGCGTGGGGAGTTGGAGACGTTCCGCCCAGGCGGGCGGGCGTACCGCGTCGACGAGTGCGTGCGGCCCGTCCGGCGCCGGGAGGTCCACCGGGAACACCGCGCGGCCCGCGTCGAAGCGGCCGGGGGCGGCGTAGTAGTCGGGGAACGGGCGGTACTCGAAGCGGACGTGCGGGTTGTCCTCCAGGAAGGCGACGGTGTCCGCCGCGTGGTCGACGTACGCGTCCTGCAGTGTGTGGTCGGTGGTGTCGCCGACGACTGCGCGGAGGTAGGCGCGGCCGAGCTCGGCCGAGTCGTCGAGGCCGCCGCGGGCCTGCGCCTGGTTGCCGGGGAGCCACAGGCCGGCCCCGGCGTAGGCGGTCGTGCCGCCGAAGTACCGGGTCTTCTCGACGACCAGCGTGTCGAGGCCGCGCGCGGCGGCGCCGTACGCGCCGGTGAGCGCGCCGCCGCCGGAGCCCACGACGAGGACGTCGCACTCCTCGTCCCACGCGTCCCCGGCCCGCGGCTGCCCGGCCTGCGCTGTGCGCGCCGGGTTCGGTGTGTTCGCCATCTCGTCCCTTCCCTGGGTGGGCCGGCCCGTGGGCGGCGCGCCCGGGGCCGGGAGGGGGACGAGTATCGGGGCGGTACGGGCGGCCGGGATACGGCGGCTTCCCGCTGGGTGGGAAACGGACCTCGGATCGCCGTGCGGGCCCTCGACGCCCTCACACCATCGAGTCGTTGACCTCCACGCCCAGCGCGTGCCGCCCGTACAGGCCGAGGGCGCGCTCCAGGTCGTTCGCCGCCTGGCCGCGGCCCGTGCGCAGGTCGCGCCAGGCACGTTGGACGACGCCCCCGTGCGGGCCCATGACGCCGCCGCCCGCGCCCTCGACGAGCAGGTCGACGGCGGTGACCGCGCGTTCCGTGGCGAGGGCCTGGTCCCTGCGGGTGCGGGCGCGCTGGTCGGCGGTGGGGCGTTCGCCGCGTACCACGGTCGCGTACAACTCCCCCATGTTGCGGGCCAGTTGCAGCCGGGCGGCGTCGATCTCGCTCGCGGCGCGGGCGATGCGGACCTGCGCGAACGGGTCGTCGGCGGCCCGCGCGCCGGGGCGGCCGCGGGCGGCGGCGAGGTGTTCCTCGTACGCGCCCTCGGCGATGCCGACCATGGCCGTGGAGATGGTGGTGGTGAAGAGCGCGGCGTACGGGAGGCGGTACAGGGGCTCGGAGTTGAGGCTGTGGCCGGGGCAGTCGAGGGCGTTGACCGGGCGGTAGCCGAGGCTGCGGTGGGCCGGGACGAACGCGTCCCTGACGACGACGTCGTTGCTGCCGGTGCCGCGCAGGCCGACCGTGTCCCACACCGGGTCGACGGCGAACGCGGCGCGCGGCACGAGGAAGGTGCGCAGGTCGACGGGGCTGCCCTCGGCGTCGGTGACGAGCCCGCCGAGCAGCGCCCAGTCGGCGTGGTCGCAGCCGGAGGAGAAGTGCCAGCGGCCGGAGAGCCGGAAGCCGCCGTCGACGGCGGTGACCGTGCCGGTGGGGGCGTACGAGGAGCAGATCAGGGCGGCCGGGTCGGTGCCCCACACGTCCTCCTGGGCGCGCGGGTCGAAGAGGGCGACGTGCCAGGGGTGGACGGCGAGCACCGCGGCGGCCCAGCCGGTGGAGCCGCAGGCCCGGGCGATCTCCTGGACGGCGGCGTGGTGCACGGCCGGGTCGGCGGCGAGCCCGTCGTACGCGGTGGGCCGGAGCAGCCGGAAGAAGCCCGCGTCGGCGAGTTCGGCGACCGTTTCGCCGGGGATGCGGCGCTGTTCCTCGGTGGCCGCCGCGCGGTCGCGCAGCGTCGGCGCGAGGGCGCGGACGGCAGCGAGAACGTCCTCGTCGCGCATGCTCGTGCCTCTCGGATCTGCGGGCCTTAGCGGGGTGACGGGACGGAACCTACGCGCTACCGTTCGGGAACGGAATACCTCTAAATACCTCTTCCCTGCAGATGGGAGCCGCTGGCACAGTCTCCGGCACTGTCGGAGGTGCGGCCGCGGCCAAGGGTCTGCCGGCTGTCCGTGTGGGAGGTGCGATGTCGGCGCATGCTGTCGAGGCCGCGGAGGCCGTGAGTACACCGCTGTCCCTGCTGGAGAAGGCCGCGAAGGCGCTCAGCGCGTTCCAGGGGTCGCGGCCCCGCCTGACGCTGACCGAGGTCGTGCAGCGCTCCGGCCTCCCCCGCTCGTCCGCGCACCGCATCCTCGACCAACTCGTGCAGCTGGGCTGGCTGGAGCGGGAGGGCCGGGACTACCGCCTGGGCATGCGAATGCTGGAGCTGGGCGCGCTCGCCTCGCACCACAACCGGCTGCGGCGGGCGGCGCTCCCGCATCTGCACGCCCTGCACGAGGCCACCGGCCACCTGGTGCACCTGACGGTCCTCGACGGCGCCGAGGTGGTGTACCTGGAGCGGATCGGCCGGTCCGACGACTCCGGTGTGCCGTCCCGGGTGGGCGGCCGGCAGCCCGCGTACTGCACGGCCGCGGGCAAGGCGATCCTGGCGTTCAGCGACGCCGCTCTCGTCGACGAGGTGGTCGGGCAGGGCCTCAGGCCGCGGACGCCGCGGACGCTGACCCGGCCCGAGTTCTTCCGCAGCGAACTCCGCCGGGCCCGTGAGCGCGGGGTCGCGTTCGACTACGAGGAGGCGTACCGCGGGGTGTTCTGCGTGGCCGCGCCCGTACGCGGCTCGGGGCGGGCGATCGCGGCGGTGTCGGTCGGCGGCAACGGGCTGCACCGCGAGCTGGAGCGGATCGCCCCGGCGGTGGTCGGCTGTACGCGGAAGGTGTGGCAGTCGATGTTCGGGCCGGGCCGTCCGGCGGCGCGGGGCCGCGCGGACGAGGAGTGGGCGGAGCCCGCGGTGCCGCGCGAGTCGATGGACGACATGATGGCCTGGCTGCGGTCCAGCGACTGGATGTAGCCCCTTCCCCGCAACTCCGGGCCCGCGCACGGCCGTTCACTGCCCGCGGCGCATATTCCCACTGGCCGGGAACTCTCCGATGTGCCGCCCCTGCTCCCCCTGTCACCCTCCGACCGTTGTGGTCGCATCCGACCCCTCCGAAGGGGCGGTGAGGAGGACGTGACGGATCATGCGTGGCGCGCAGACGATCGCCCGGCTCGCGGACTGGGCGGCGCAGGAGTACGGGGACGCGGAAGCCCTCGTCGACGGTGCGGAGCGGTGGACGTTCGAGGAGCTGCGCGACCGGGTCGCGGAGGCGGCGCGGGCGGTGCTGGCCCACGGCCTGCGCCCGGGCGAGCGGGTCGCGGTGTGGGCGCCGAACAGTGCCCGCTGGGCGGTGGCCGCGCTCGGCGCGGTGGCGGCGGGCGGGGTGCTCGTGCCGGTGAACACCCGGTACCGGGCGGCCGAGGCGGCCGACCTGTTGCGCCGCTCCGAGGCCCGGCTGCTGTTCACGGAGCACGACTTCCTCGGCACGGACTACCGTGCGCTGCTCGCCGAGTCGGGCGAGCAACTCCCGCTCCTGGAGCGGACGGTGGCGCTGCACACCGCCGACTGGGCGGACTTCCTGAAGGGCGCGGCCCGAGTGACGGAGGCCGAGCGGCTCTCCCGCAGCGCCGCCGTGCTGCCCGGTGACACCGCCGACATCCTGTTCACGTCGGGCACCACCGGCCGCCCCAAGGGGGTGCCGACGACGCACGAGCAGACGCTCACGGTGTACGACGCGTGGGCGCGGGCCGTCACGTTGCGGCGCGGCGACCGGTATCTGCTCGTCAACCCGTTCTTCCACACGTTCGGCTACAAGGCCGGCATCGTGGCCTGTCTGCTGCGCGGGGCGACGATCGTGCCCGAGCGGGTCTTCGACCCGGAGGCGGCGCTCGCCCGCATCGAGGAGGAGCGGATCTCCGTCCTGACCGGGGCGCCGACGGTGTTCACGTCGCTGATCGAGCATCCGGCGCGGGCGTCGTACGACCTGTCGTCGATGCGGATGGCGGGCACCGGCGCCGCGAACATCCCGACCGAACTCATCCACCGTATACGGGAGTTCATCGGCGCGCGGAACATCTACACCGCGTACGGGCTGACCGAGTCGACGGGTGTGGTGTCGATCTGCGAGCCGCACGAGTCGCCGGAGACCCTGGCCCGTACGTCCGGCACCGCGCTCGCCGGGACGGAGCTGCGGATCGACGCGCCGCCCGGGGAGCCCGGCGAGATCCTGACCCGCGGCCCGCACGTGATGCACGGCTACCTGGACGACCCGGAGGCCACCGCTCAGGCCGTGGACGCGGACGGCTGGCTGCACACCGGGGACGTCGGCGTCCTGGACGAGCGGGGTTTCCTGCGGATCACGGACCGGTTGAAGGACATGCTGGTGGTGGGCGGTTTCAACGTGTACCCGGCCGAGGTCGAGCAGGTGCTCCGCGGCCATCCCGCCGTGGCCGACGCGGCGGTCGTGGGCGCGCCGGACGCGCGGCTCGGCGAGGTCGGGGTCGCGTACTGCGTGCCGAGCGCGGGCGCGCGGATCGACGCGGCGGAGCTGGCCGCCTGGACGCGGCAGCGGCTCGCCAACTTCAAGGCCCCGCGCGCCTTCCACTCCCTGGCCCGGCTGCCGCACAACGCGGCGGGCAAGGTCGACAAGAGCGTGCTGCGCCTGCGGGCGAAGACCGGATGAGGAGCGTTTCGAACGTGAGCGACAACAACATCACCGAGCCCCGGTCCGTGAACGGGAACGTGGGCGTGGACATGGACGTCGTCGACGTCGTGGTCGTCGGCGCGGGCGTCACCGGACTGTACGCCGTCCACAAGCTCCGCCGACTCGGTTACCGCGTAAGGGGTTTCGAGCGCGGCGGCGACGTGGGCGGAGTCTGGTACTGGAACCGCTATCCGGGGGCGCGCTGCGACGTGGAGTCCGCGGACTACTCGTACTCCTTCGACGAGGAGTTGCAGCAGGAGTGGGACTGGAGCGAGAAGTACGCGACCCAGCCGGAGATCATGCGCTATCTGAGCCATGTCGCCGACCGCTTCGACCTGCGTCGCAGTTTCACGTTCGGGACGTCCGTGCTGTCGGTGGAGCTCGACGAGGGGGCGCTGAGGTGGACGGTGCGGACGGACGGCGGGGAGGTGCTGTCGGCGCGGTTCGTCGTGTCGGCGGTGGGCTGTCTGTCGAGCACGCACGCGCCGGCGATACCCGGGCTCGACGCGTTCGCCGGGGCCGCGTACCACACCGGTGCATGGCCGCACGAGGGTGTGGACTTCACCGGGCTGCGGGTCGGCGTGATCGGGACCGGCTCGTCGGGCATCCAGTCGGTGCCGTTGATCGCCGCGCAGGCAGCCGAGTTGACGGTGTTTCAGCGCTCGGCCAACTACAGCATCCCGGCGGGCAACAAGCCGTTGGACGACGCGGCCCGGCGCGAGCTGAAGGCCGGGTACGCGGAGCGGCGCCGGCTCGCCCGGCAGAGCGGGGGCGGCTCGCCGTTCATGACGCATCCGCGGCGCACCCTCGACGTGAGCGCGGAGGAACGGCGGACGGCGTACGCGAAGCGGTGGGAGCTCGGCGGCGTCCTCTACTCGAAGACGTTCCCGGACCAGCTGACCGACCTGGCGGCCAACGCCGAGGCCCGGGCGTACTGGGAGGAGCAGGTGCGCGCCCGTATCGACGATCCCGCCGTGGCCGATCTGCTCGTCCCCACGGACCATCCGATCGGCACGAAGCGCATCGTGACGGACTCGGACTACTACGAGACGTTCAACCAGGAGCACGTCCGCCTGGTCAGCCTGCGGGCCAACCCGATCGAGCGGGTCGACGGGCGGGCGGTGGTCCTCGCGGACGGCGAGCGCGTCGAGTTGGACGTGCTGGTGCTTGCCACGGGGTTCGACGCGATGACGGGTTCCCTGGACCGGATCGAGGTGCGGGGGCGGGGCGGCCGGCTGTTGAAGGACGACTGGTCGGCGGGGCCGCGCACGTACCTGGGGCTCGGCACGGACGGCTTCCCCAACTTCTTCAACCTGGCGGGGGTGGGCAGCCCGTCGGTGCTCGCCAACGTGATCCTGTGCGCCGAGCAGCACGTGGACTGGCTCGCGGACTGCCTGACGCATCTGGACGCGCACGGGTACGCGGCGATCGAGGCGAGCGCGCGGGCCGTGGAGGACTGGGTGGCGGAGTGCCGGGAGCGGGCGGCGGCGACGCTGATGATGTCCGCCGACTCGTGGTACCTCGGCGCCAACATCCCGGGAAAACCACGGGTGTTCATGCCGTTCGTCGGCGGGTTCGGGGCGTACGGGCAGATCATCGCCGATGTGGCGGCGTCCGGGTACAAGGGGTTCGAGCTGATCCCGGGCTGAGCCGCCCCGGCCTGTCAGAGGTCGCGCAGGAACAGCGTGCGGGCGTACGCGTCGAAGTCGGCGAGGTGCGCCCGCATGAACTGCGGGTCGTCGCCCACGACGTAGAACGCCACGTCGACGGCGGCCTGCGGGACGCGCCAGGCGTAGCGGACGGACATCACCTCGCCCGCCGACGCGTCCTGCCAGCGGTTGACGGCGCGCAGCCCGTCGCCGAGGAGCGCGCCGGTGAACGGCTCCGGGGCGAAGGGTTCGAGCAGTTGCCTGGAGTTGCCGCGGACGCTGTCGCGCAGCGTCTCGTCCCGGTCGCCCTCGCTGGCGAAGACGACGGAGAAGCCGGGCTGCAGCGGGCCGCCCGGGGTGGGCGAGAAGAGGTACGCGTAGTGCGCCGGGAACGCGGCGAACGCGGACGAGAACTCGACGAGCCGGTCCCGGAGTTGGCGGGAGCGGCGCCACTTGGGCTTCTCGCCGTGCATCAGCTGCATGGCCTCGGCGCACTGCGCGGCCCAGTCCTTGCGCCAGGATGCCTGCCGTTCCCCGAGGGGCATCGGGAACCAGGGCGCCTCCGTGTCGGAGTCGACCATGTAGCTGCGGTGCACCTCGATGTCACCTGCGCGCGTCATCCGCTCGTGCCCCTTCGTGTCGGGTTGCCGTCCGCCTGCGGGCTCCGGGCAGCCTATCGACGTGTGCAGGTCAATACGCAAATCAGTGCCCGGCCGACAGCCCCGCTCTGAGGGTGCGGAACGCCGTCTCGCGTGCCGCGGCAGCCTCGGTCAGGTGGTCCGGCGCCATGGTCAGGAAGCCGTGGAACAGGCCGTCGTACCGGTCGTGCCGCACCTCCACCCCGGCCGCCGTGAGGGCCGCCGCGTAGGCCTCGCCGTCGTCGCGCAGCGGGTCGAGGCCGGCGGTGACGATGTGCGCGGGCGGCAGTCCCGTCAGGTCGGCGCGGTGCAGGGGCGCCGCGTACGGGTCGGCCGCGTCCCGCTCGGAGGTCAGGTACTGCTGCCAGTACCAGCGCACGTGGTCGGCGGTGAGGAAGTGGCCCTGGGCGTTCTCGCGGTGCGAGGCGCCGGTGCGGGCCGGGTCGAGCATCGGGTAGTACAGCGCCTGGCAGACGAGGTCGGGGCCGCCGCGGTCCCGGGCGAGCAGGGTGAGGACGGCGGCGAGGTTGGCGCCCGCGCTGTCCCCGGCGACGGCGATGCGCCGCCCGGCGTGCGTCCTGGCCGCCCACAGCAGGGCCGTGTACGCGTCCTCGGGGGCGGCGGGGAAGGGGTGTTCGGGGGCGCGCCGGTAGTCGACGGAGACGACGACGGCCCCGGTGGCGCGGGTCAGGGCGCGGCAGAAGCCGTCGTGGCTGTCGAGGTCGCAGAGCACGAACCCGCCGCCGTGCAGGAAGAGGACGAGCGGGGCGTCGGCCGGCGCCCCGTCGTCGTAGACGCGTACGGGAACGCCGTCGGCGTCGGTGTCCGTGACGCGGTCGACGGGGAGCGGGTCGGCGGGCGGCCGGGGCCGGGCGGCGAAGAAGGTGCGGACGTCGGCGATGTCGGTCATGCCGGTGCCGAGCGGCGGGAAGTCGGCGGTGGCGAGGTCGATGAACGCCCGCACGTCGGGCGCCGGCCGGGTCATGCCTCGGCTCCGCGCTGCGGGAAGACCGGCATGCGGCCCACGGACGCGCCGCCGTCGACGGCGAGTTCGGCGCCGGACAGGTAGGAGGCCTCGTCGGATGCGAGGAACGCGACGACGCGGGCGATCTCCTGCGGGTCGGCGATGCGGCCGAGCGGTGCGGCCGGGTGCTCCTTGGTGCCGAGGTGGGCGGTCATCGCGGTGTCGACGGCGCCCGGGTGGACGGAGTTGACGCGGATGCCGTCGGCGCCGAGTTCGAGCGCGGCGGTCTTGGTGAGGCCGCGCAGCCCCCACTTCGCGGCCCCGTACGCGCCGTGCCCCCAGATGCCCTGGAGGCCGGCCTGCGAGGAGATGTTGACGACGGAGCCGCGGCCGCTCTCCCGCAGCGCCTTCGCGGCGGCGCGGATGCCGAGGAACGGGCCGAACAGGTCGACGCGGAACAGCGCCTCGAAGCGTGCGGGGTCCTCGTCGACGAGGGGTGAAGTGCTGTAGATCGCCGCGTTGTTGACGAGGATGTCGAGCCGTCCGAAGCCGTCGACGGCGGCGGCGACGGCCGCGTCCCACTGGGCCTCGTCGGTGACGTCGTGGCGGACGAACCGGGCGGCCGGGCCGATCGACGCGGCCGTCTCCCGCCCCTCGGTGTCGAGGACGTCGGTGAGGACGACCTGCGCCCCGCACTCGGCGAACAGGCGGGCCTCGGCCGCGCCCATGCCACGGGCCGCGCCGGTGATCAGGGCGACCTTTCCGGTGAGATCGACGGTCATGTCTGGGGTCCTCCTGGTCGGGGGTGGGTGGTGGGGCGCTCGGCGGCTCGGTGCGCGCGTCGAGCCTGCCCGTACGGGCCGCCGCGCGGCAGTTCGCTTTCCCGGTGAGTGGGAAGGGCCGCGAGCCATCCGCCTGCACCGCTGCGAACATCGCCGCGACCCACACCCATCGGTTTACGGAGGTCGGGATGAGCGGAAGGACGGACGGCAAGGTCGTCGTCGTGACGGGCGGCGCGCGCGGCCTGGGCGCGGCGCACGCGCGACGGCTGGCCGCGGAGGGCGCGAAGGTGGTGATCGGCGACGTCCTCGTCGAGCAGGGCGAGGAACTCGCGGCCGAACTCGGCGCGGACCGGGCTCTGTTCGTGGAGCTGGACGTGTCGTCGGAGGCGGCCTGGAAGGCGGCGGTGGCCCGGACGGAGGAGGTGTTCGGCCCGGTCACCGGCCTGGTGAACAACGCGGGTCTGGTGCACCGCTCCGCGATCGAGGACCTGAGCGTGGCCGACTTCCGGCGGGTGACGGACGTCAACGAGCTCGGGGTGTTCCTCGGCATGAAGGCCGTGCTGCCGTCGATGCGGGCGGCCGGCGGCGGCTCGATCGTCAACATCTCGTCGGTCTGCGGGATCGTCGCGTTCTCCCACATCCTCAGCTACACGGCCTCCAAGTGGGCGGTGCGCGGCATGACGAAGGCGGCGGCCGTCGAGTTCGCCCCGGACCGCATCCGGGTCAACTCGGTGCACCCCGGCATCGTCACGACCGACATGACGGCCGCCTCGGACCGCTCGCACGCGGCGGTCGAGCGCCAGGCCGTCCGGCGCGAGGCGCATCCCGACGAGGTGGCGAACATGGTGCTCTACCTCCTGTCGGACGAGTCGAGTTACTCGACCGGAGCGGAGTTCGTGGTCGACGGCGGCTACACGGCCCAGTGAACGGGGCCACGACATGAGGGAGTTGGGGCGGACCTGCAAACGGGCACGCCCCAACTCCCTTGCTCCGCACGGCACTTCATACGTACGTGACATCCACCCGGTCCGTGAGCGGTACGGCCTGGCAGGCCAGGACGTAGCCCTCGTCGAGGTCGCCCTCGTCCAGGACCTCGTTGCGCAGCAGCTTGACTTCGCCGCTCACCACCCGGCACGTACAGGCCGCGCAGGCGCCTTCCCGGCACGAGTACGGGGCGTCCACCCCGGCGGCGAGCAGGACGTCGAGGAGCGGGGTGCGGGACGGCCAGTCGACGGTGTGCGTCTCGCCGTCGAGCTCGACGTGGGCGGTGCGGACCTCGGCGGCCGGGTCGGCGACGACCGGGGCGGGTGCGGGGGTGTCGAAGACGTCGCCGCCGAGCGAGAAGAACCGTTCCCGGCGGACCCGGTTCGCGGGGGTGCCGACGGTGCGCAGGGCCTGTTCGGCGGCGTCCATCAGCGGGGCGGGCCCGCAGAGGAAGGCGTCCCGGCCCGTGTACGGGGCGAGGGCGGCGGTCAGCCGACCGGTGTCGGGCAGGCCGAGGAGGGTCTCCAGCCAGTGGAACACCACGAGCCGCTCCGGGTACTGCTCGGTCAGGCCCCACAGTTCGTCCCGGAACACCACGGACGCGTCGTCGCGGTTGGCGTACAGGAGCGCCACCCGGCCCCGCCCCCTCGACAGGGTCGACTTGGCGATCGACAGGACCGGGGTGATGCCGCTGCCGCCCGCGACGAGCAGCAGGTCCTCGTCGAGGGAGTCCGGGGTGAACGTGCCCGCGGGGGCGAGGACTTCGATCTCGTCCCCGGCGGACACCCGGTCGCAGACCCAGTTGGAGCACCGGCCGCCCGCGACCCGCTTCACGGTGACCTTCAGCGGCTCGCCGGTGTGCGGAGAGCTGGACAGCGAGTAGCAGCGGGCGGCGGGGCGGCCGTCGGCGCCGGGCAGCCGGAGGGTGAGGAACTGGCCGGGCCGGTAGGCGAAGCGGTGCGCGTCCTCCGGCGCCGGTTCGAGGACCAGGGAGTGCGTGTCCGCGGTCTCGACGACGACTTCGGCGACGCGCACGCGCAGCCGGTGCGCAGGCGCGGCGGGCTCGGGTTCGTTCGCGCGCTCGGGTTCAGGCATCGAGCACCGCCAACTCCCCTGCCGCGACGGCCTGTTCGATGCTCGCCCGCAGCGGGCCGCAGGTCCGGACGAGGGCGCTGCTCGCGCCGTCGGCGACCTGGGCGCGGATCTCCGCGCAGGCGACGGCGGCGTCCGTGGTCCACTGCACGGAGGTGTGGGCCAGGCTGAACTTCTCGCACAGGACCTGGTTTCCGCAGGTCAGGCACTCCACGGGCTGCATGTCAGGCTCCGGAGTCCGTCGGTGCGCCGGTCGCCGACCGCCGGGCCTCGCGCAGGGCGAGGTTCGCGGCGACCTCGGCGCGCCACGCCTTGTTGGCCCGCTCGGTGTCGACCTCGAACTCGAAGCGCCGGGTCATCTCGTCCTTCACGTCGGCGGCGTCCACATAGAACTGCTCGTACCAGCGCCGGAGTTGGTAGACCGGGCCGTCCTCCTCGGTGAGGAGCGGGTTGTCGATGCGGGTCTTGTTCCTCCAGATCTCGACGTCCTGCTCGAAGCCGACGGCCACGCCCTCCGCGGTGAGGCGCGCGGTGTCCGCGGCCTGCTCGTCGGTCATGCCGGGCAGCTTCTTGACGATGGCCCCGTACTGGAGGAGGAAGCTGTTCTCGTCGATCGGGTAGTGGCAGTTGATGAGCACGACCTCCATCTCCAGGCCGCCGCCGACGTCGCTGTACAGGTAGTCGATCATGTACGAGGGCCCGTGGTACGAGGCGTCCGAGCGCAGGTTGCCCGCGCTGAGGGTGCCGAGGTCCAGGTCGGGGCGGGGGCTCGACTCCATGTACTGGTTGGCGACGTGCCCCTCGAAGACGTTCTTGAAGTACTCGGGGAACGAGTAGTGCACGTAGAAGAAGTGCGCCATGTCCACCACGTTGTCGACGATCTCCCGGCAGTTGGAGCCCTCGACGCGGAGCGTCTTCCACGTCCAGTCGCTCCACTGGTCGGCCTCCGCGCCGTGCACGCCGGGGATCTCCGGGATGGTGACCTCGGGCGGCGGCGGGTTGCCCTCGGGGTCGTGCCAGACGAAGAGCTGCCGGTTGCGCTCCAGGGTCAGCCAGGCGCGGGTCCGGGCGCGGGGCGGGATGCGGCGGGCGTACGGGATGCCGGCGCAGCGGCCGTCGCCGGACCAGCGCCAGTCGTGGAACGGGCAGGCCACGGCGTCGCCCTTGACGGTGCCGTGGGCGAGGTTGCCGCCCATGTGCGGGCAGTACGCGTTCAGGACGTGCAGCTCGCCGTCGTCCTGCCCCTGGAAGACGACGAGTTTCGTGCCGAACGCCTCGATCTCGTGCGGCTCGCCGTCCTTGAAGTCCTCGGCGAGGCCGAGGCAGTGCCAGCCGCGGGCGAAGCGCGTCGGCGGCTTGCCCGCGTCGATGACCCGGACCTCTTCGTTGAGAGCAGTCATCTCGTCCTCCGGTTTCGGCTGGTGGCTCAGTTCTGTGCGGCGAGTTCGACGGCGATGTCGATGAGCTGGTCTTCCTGGCCGCCGACGAGGCGCCGCTGGCCCGCGGCGAGGAGGATCTCGGCGCCGGAGACGCCGTAGCGCTCGGCCTGCCGGTAGGCGTGCTTGAGAAAGCTGGAGTAGACCCCGGCGTGCCCCATCAGGAGCGCGAGTCGGTCGAGCCGGCACTCCGCGTCCATGACGGGCCGGACCACGTCCTCGGCCGCGTCGATGATCTTCAGTACGTCGATGCCGGTACGGATGCCCATCTTGGCGCAGACCGCGACGAGCGCCTCGACAGCGGTGTTGCCCGCGCCCGCGCCGAGGCGGCGGGTCGAACCGTCGATCTGCACGGCGCCCGCGCGGATCGCGGCGACGGAGTTGCCGACGCCCAGGGCGAGGTTCTCGTGGCCGTGGAAGCCGATCTGCACGTCGTCGCCCAGCTCGGCCTTGAGCGCGGCGACGCGGTCGGTGACGTCGTCCATGACCATCGCGCCGGCCGAGTCGACGACGTACACGCACTGGC
The DNA here is from genome assembly GCF_046098215.1 of Streptomyces sp. Da 82-17. Lineage (NCBI taxonomy): Bacteria > Bacillati > Actinomycetota > Actinomycetes > Kitasatosporales > Streptomycetaceae > Streptomyces > Streptomyces sp. Da 82-17. Next base: position 54,481 of record NZ_JBJURH010000011.1, on the reverse strand, counting down.
AGCCCGCGTCGGCCATGATGCGGCCCTGCTCGGCGAGCTTCTCCGGGGTCGTGGAGTGGGCCATCATCAGGAAGCCGACGGTCTCCAGGCCCATCTCCCGTGCCAGGCCGAAGTGTTGGACGGCGACGTCGGCCTCGGTGCAGTGCGTGGCGATCCGGCAGACGCTCGCGCCGTTCGCGTGCGCGGCGCGGATGTCGTCCTTCACGCCGAGGCCGGGCAGCATCAGGAAGGCGATCCTCGCCTGCCGTGCCGTGTCCACGGCGATCCTGATGAGTTCCTGCTCGGGCGTCTTCGAGAAGCCGTAGTTGAACGACGAGCCGCCGAGGCCGTCGCCGTGCGTCACCTCGATCACCGGCACACCGGCGTCGTCGAGTGCGGCGACGACGTTGCGTACGTCCTCGCCGGTGAACTGGTGCCGCTTGGCGTGCGAGCCGTCGCGGAGGGAGGAGTCGGTGACACGGATGTCCAGAGTCGCCGAGTGGCCGGATTGGGTGCTCATGCCTGCATGCCCTTCGCGAACTCCTCGCCGACCTTGGTGGCGGCGGCCGTCATGATGTCCAAGTTGCCTGCGTACGGCGGCAGATAGTCGCCCGCGCCCGCCACCTCCAGGAAGAGGGCGACGCGCGCCATCCCGCCGTTCTCGGGCCGCGGGTCGTCGAACTGCGGCTCGCTGCGCAGCCGGTAGCCGGGTACGTACGCGGCGACCTGCTCGGCGACCTCCTTCACGGACTGCGTGATCGCCTCCCGGTCGGCGTCCTCGGGGATCGCGCAGAAGACCGTGTCGCGCATGATGACGGGAGGTTCGGCCGGGTTGAGGATGATGATGGCCTTGCCGCGCGCGGCGCCGCCGATGGTCTCGATGCCGCACGAGGTGGTGCCGGTGAACTCGTCGATGTTGGCGCGGGTTCCGGGCCCGGCGGAGACGGACGCGACCGAGGCGACGATCTCCGCGTACGCGACGGGCACGACGCGGGAGACCGCGTACACCATGGGGATGGTGGCCTGGCCGCCGCAGGTGATCATGTTGACGTTGGGGGCGTCCAGGTGCTCGCGCAGGTTGGCGGGCGGGACGACGGCCGGGCCGACGGCGGCGGGGGTCAAGTCGACGGCCTTGATGCCGAGTTCGGCGTAGCGCGGGGCGTTGGCGCGGTGCACGTACGCGGAGGTCGCCTCGAAGACGAGGTCGGGCAGCTCGTCCTGGGCGAGCAGCCAGTCGACGCCTTCGTGGCTGGCTTCGAGTCCGGCGGCGCGGGCCCGGGCGAGGCCCTCGCTGTCCGGGTCGACGCCGATCATCCAGCGGGGTTCGACGAGGTCGGAGCGCTGCAGTTTGTACAGCAGGTCGGTGCCGATGTTGCCGGAGCCGACGATGGCGGCTGAGGCCTTCTTCGTACTGCGGGGGGTCATGCATCACCTCAGATGAACGAGACGGAGACCGGGCCGAGCCCGGAGAAGTCGGCGGTGCAGGTCTGTCCGGCGGCCACGTCCACGGCCCGGGTGCAGGAGCCGGGCAGCACCAGGTGCCCCTTCTTCAGGGGCACCCCGAAGCGGGCCACGGTGCGGGCGAGCCAGGCGACGGAGGTGGCCGGGTCGCCGAGCACGGCGTCGCTGCGGCCCTCGGCGAGGAGTGCGCCGTCGCTGGTGAGACGGGCGTCGATCGCCTTCAGGTCGAGCTCGCGGGGATCGCGGCCCTCGCCGATGACGTAGCCGGCGGAGGAGGCGTTGTCCGCGATGGTGTCGGCGATGGTGATGCGCCAGTCGCGGATCCGGCTGTCGATCAACTCCAGTGCAGGGACGACGCGTTCGGTCGCCGCGAGCACGTCGGCCTCGGTGCAGCCCTCGCCGGGCAGGTCGTCGCCGAGCACGAAGCCGACTTCCACCTCGACGCGCGGGAAGCAGTACGCGCCGATGGCCACCGGGTGGTCCTGGGCCAACTCCATGTCGGCGAGGAGGTGCCCGTAGTCGGGCTCGTCCACGCCCATCATCCGCTGCATGACCGGCGACGACAGGCCCACCTTGTGCCCCCGCACCTCGGCGCCCGCGTCGACCCTGCGCCGGATGTTGATCAGCTGGATCTCGTACGCGTCCTCGGCGTCGATCTCCGGGTACGTCTCGACGAGGGGCGCGACGGGAGCACGGTGCTGTTCCGCGGAACGCAGGATCTCGGCGGCGTGGCGCCTCTGGGAGTCGGTAAGCAAGGCGAGTCCTCTGCGGTGAGTCGGGGTGCAGGGGACGTTAGGGGCCGGGTCGAGGTCGGGGGGAGGCCGATTTCCCGCTCACTGGGAAAGGGAGGGGCGTTGTTCGGTGCGGAGTCCGGGTGCGGGTCGGACGTGGCTCGCTCTTGCGCAGTTCCCCGCGCCCCTATCAGGGCACGTTCGTTGCGGTGCCGGTGCGCTGCCCCTGTTGCGGTGCGTCGTGGTTGCTCGCGCAGTTCCCCGCGCCCCTATCGGGGCACGTTCGTTGCGGTGCCGGTGCGCTGCCCCCGTTGCAGCGCGTCGTGGTTGCCCGCGCAGTTCCCCGCGCCCCTATCGGGGCACCTACTTCGCCCCGTACACCCCCTCCGGCGCCCGGGACTCCGCGAGCAGCTTGAGGGCCGTCTCCCCCGCCTCGCTCGGCGTCCAGCGGGCGCCCTTGTCCGCCGTCGGGCCCGGGTGCCAGCCCTGCATGACGGTGATGCGGCCCGCCTCCGCCTCGAAGACACGGCCCGTCACCCCGGCGGAGGCCGACGAGCCGAGCCAGACGACGAGCGGCGACACGTTCTCGGGCGCCATCGCGTCGAACGCGTCCCCCTCGGGGGCGGCCATCGCGTCGGCGAACGTCTGCTCCGTCATCCGCGTCCGCGCCGCCGGCGCGATCGCGTTCACCTGCACCCCGTACCGCCCCATCTCCGCCGCCGCGACCAGCGTCAGCCCGAGGATGCCCGCCTTCGCCGCCGAGTAGTTGCCCTGCCCGACGCTGCCCGACAGCCCTGCTCCGGAGCTGGTGTTGACGACCCGCGCCTCGGGCGTACGGCCCGCCTTGGCCTCGGCGCGCCAGTGCGCGGCGGCGTGCTTGAGGGGCAGGAAGTGCCCCTTGAGGTGGACCCGCATCACGGCGTCCCAGTCCTCCTCGTCGAGGTTGACCAGCATCCGGTCGCGCAGGAACCCCGCGTTGTTGACCAGGGTGTCGAGCCGCCCGTACGTGTCCAGGGCGGTGGCGACGAGTGAGGCCGCGCCGTCGGACGTGGCGATGTCCCCACCGTGCGCGACCGCCTCACCGCCCGACTCGCGGATCTCGGCGACGACCTGCTCGGCGGGCCCGGTGGCCGTACCGCTGCCGTCGAGGGCGGCGCCGATATCGTTCACGACGACCTTCGCCCCCTCGGCGGCGAGCGCGAGGGCGTGCGCCCGCCCGAGCCCGCGCCCCGCCCCCGTGACGACGGCGACGCGCCCGGCGCAGATTCCGGTGGTGTCGGTCATGCTGTTCCTCCCGGTGCAGAACTCCGGCACGAGCTCAACTCCCGCGCCGGTACGGTCATTCGGCGACGCTGATCGCCGTACGGTCACTTGTTGACGTTCGCCGCGTCCAGGAACGCCGGCCGTTCCCCGCCCCCGTGCACGTGCAGGCTCGCCCCGCTGATGTACGCGGCCCGGTCGGAGGCGAGGAAGACGCAGGCGTCGCCCACGTCGGCGGGTTCGGCGAGGCGGCCGAGCGGCACCGTGCGGCCGACGGCGGCGACCCCGTCCTCGTCCCCGTAGTGCAGGTGGGACAGCTCGGTGCGGACCGGGCCGAGCACGAGCGTGTTGACCCGCACCTCGGGCGCCCACTCCACGGCCATGGAGGACGCGAGGTTGGCGAGGCCCGCCTTGGCCGCCCCGTAGGCCGCCGTGCCCGGCGAGGGCCGGGTGCCGCTGACGCTGCCGACCATCACGACCGAGCCGCCGCCCTCCTGCCCGCGCATCACCTCGTACGCGGCGAGCGACGCGGTGAGCGGGGCGAGCAGGTTCAACTCGACGACCCTGGCGTGCCTTTGAGGTCCGCCCTCGCCGAGCATCCGGAAGGGCGCGCCGCCCGCGTTGTTGATGAGGGTGTCCACCCGCCCGTACTCCTCCCGGACCCGGGTGAAGAAGGCGGTGACGGCGTCCGCGTCGCGGAGGTCGACGGCGTGGAACGCGGCGGTGCGGCCGGCCGCCTCGACCGGCCGGTCCGGTGGGCGGCGGGCGCAGGTCACGACGTCCGCGCCCGCTTCGAGGAGGGCGCGGGTGATGCCCGCGCCGACGCCCCGGGTGCCGCCGGTGACGACGGCGACCGTTCCGGACAGATCGATGATCGCTGGCAAAGGACACCTCCCGCAGCGGGCGAACCGCTGCTATCTTCCGCCTAACAAACGTTTGGTGGAAAGGTAGCTGATCTGCTCATGGGTGTCTCCACCTCCGCCCCGGAAGAGGGCGTCGCGGTCGTCACCGTGGACTTCCCGCCCGTCAACGCCCTTCCCGTGCAGGGCTGGTACGACCTGGCGGCGGCCGTGCGCGCCGCGGGGGCCGACCCGAAGGTGCGCTGCGTGGTGCTCACCGCCGCGGGGCGGGGGTTCAACGCGGGCGTCGACATCAAGGAGGTCCAGCGCACGCAGGGGCACGACGCGCTGATCGGCGCCAACCGCGGCTGCTACGAGGCGTTCGCGGCGGTGTACGACTGCGAGGTGCCGGTCGTCGCGGCGGTGCACGGCTTCTGCCTGGGCGGCGGGATCGGGCTCGTCGGCAACGCGGACGCGATCGTCGCGAGCGAGGACGCCACGTTCGGGCTGCCCGAGCTGGACCGGGGCGCGCTCGGCGCCGCCACGCACCTCGCGCGCCTGGTGCCGCAGCACCTGATGCGCGCCCTGTACTACACCTCGCGTACGGCGACGGCGGCGGAGCTGCACCGGCACGGCTCGGTGTGGGCGGTCGTGCCGAGAGAGCAACTCCTCGGCTCTGCCCTGGAGTTGGCGCGGGAGATCGCCGCGAAGGACGGGTATCTGATCCGGCTCGCGAAGGCCGCGATCAACGGCATCGACCCCGTCGACGTACGGCGCAGCTACCGCTTCGAGCAGGGCTTCACCTTCGAGGCCAACCTCAGCGGCGTCGCCGACCGGGTGCGCGGCACCTTCGGCGGGTCCGGCACGCGGAACGCAGGCACCGGAAAGGAGCACCGGTCATGAGCAGCGACAAGACGATGACCGCCGAGGAGGTGGTGGGGCGGCTGCGGAGCGGCATGACGATCGGCATCGGCGGCTGGGGCTCCCGGCGCAAGCCGATGGCCCTGGTGAGAGCACTGCTCCGATCCGAGATCACCGATCTCACCGTCGTCTCCTACGGCGGCCCCGACCTCGGTCTGCTCGCCGCTGCGGGCAAGGTCCGCAAGGTCGTCGCGGCCTTCGCGACCCTCGACTCGGTGCCGCTCGAACCGCACTTCGGGGCGGCCCGGCAGCGCGCCGAGTTCCAGCTGACGGAGCTGGACGAGGCCATGTTCATGTGGGGCCTGACCGCGGCCGCGCACCGGTTGCCGTTCATGCCGATCAGGGCGGGCCTCGGCTCGGACGTGATGACGGTCAACCCCGCTCTGCGCACGGTGACTTCGCCCTACGACGACGGGGAGGAGCTGGTCGCCGCGCCCGCGCTGCGGCTCGACGCGGCGCTCGTCCACCTGAACCGCGCGGACGTGCACGGCAACGGCCAGTATCTGGGCCCCGACCCGTACTTCGACGACCTGTTCTGCGAAGCCGCGGACGCCGCGTACGTGTCGTGCGAGCGGATCGTGGACAGCGCGGACCTGCTGAAGGACGCGGGGCCGCAGACGCTGCTCGTGAAGCGGGCGTTCGTGACCGGGGTCGTGGAGACGCCGCACGGCGCGCACTTCACGTCCTGCGCGCCCGACTACGACCGCGACGAGGCGTTCCAGCGCGCCTACGCGAAGGCGGCCCGCGACCCGGAGGCGTGGCGGGCGTTCGCCGAGCGGTTCCTGTCGGGCGACGAGGACGGCTACCAGGCCGCGGTGGCGGCGTTCCACGAGGAGGCACAGGGATGACCACGGCGACCGGCACAGCGACCCGGGCCGAGATCTGCGTGGTGGCCTGCGCGGAGGCCTGGCGCGGCGCGGGCGAGGTGCTCGCCTCCCCGATGGGCACGGTTCCGACGATCGGGGCGCGGCTCGCCAAGCTCACCTTCTCCCCCGACCTGCTGCTCACCGACGGCGAGGCGCTGCTGATCGGCGACGTGCCGGCGGTCGGCGGCAGGGCGGAGGTCGTCGAGGGCTGGCTGCCGTACCGGCAGCATCTGGCGCTTGTGGCGAGCGGGCGGCGGCACGTGATGATGGGCGCGTCGCAGCTCGACCGGCACGGCAACCAGAACATCTCGTGCATCGGCGACTGGGCCCGCCCGAAGCGACAGCTGCTCGGCGTGCGCGGCGCACCCGTCAACACCCTGAACAATCCGACGAGTTACTGGGTTCCGAAGCACTCGACGCGGGTGTTCGTGGAGCGCGTCGACATGGTGTCCGGCGTCGGCTACGACCGGGCCGCCGCGGCCGGGCCGTCCGCGAGCCGCTACCACCGCATCCCCGAAGTCGTCACCGATCTGGGCGTGTTCGACTTCGAGACCCCCGAGCGGACGATGCGGCTGCGCTCCCTGCACCCCGGCGTCACCGTCGAGCAGGTCCGCGAGGCCACCGGATTCGACCTCGTCGTACCGGACGAGGTGCCGTACACCCGCGCGCCCGAGGCGGAGGAGTTGCGGCTGATCCGCGAGGTGATCGACCCGAAGGGGCTGCGGGAGCGCGAGGTGCCGTCGGCATGAGCGACCTCACCCTGCCGACGCGGCTGACCGAACTCGTCGGCGTACGGCATCCGATCGTGCAGACCGGCATGGGCTGGGTGGCCGGGCCGCGCCTGGTGTCCGCGTCGGCCGACGCGGGGGCGCTCGGCATTCTCGCCTCGGCGACGATGACGGTCGATCAACTCCGGTCCGCCGTAAGGGAGGTGAAGTCCCGTACGGACGCGCCGTTCGGGGTGAATCTGCGGGCGGACGCGGGTGACGCGGCCGAGCGGGTGCGGGTGATCGTGGACGAGGGCGTGAAGGTGGCGTCGTTCGCGCTCGCCCCGTCGCGCGAGCTGATCGCCCGGCTGAAGGACGCCGGGGTCGTCGTCATCCCGTCGGTCGGCGCGCGGCGGCACGCGGAGAAGGTCGCCGCGTGGGGCGCGGACGCGGTGGTCGTGCAGGGCGGCGAGGGCGGCGGACACACCGGGGACGTGGCGACGAGCGTGCTGTTGCCGCAGGTCGTGGACGCCGTCGACATCCCGGTGATCGCGGCGGGCGGCTTCCACGACGGGCGCGGACTCGTCGCCGCCCTGGCGTACGGGGCGGCCGGCGTCGCCATGGGCACCCGGTTCCTGCTCACCTCGGACTCGACCGTCCCGGACGCCGTCAAGGCCCGCTATCTCGCGGCGACCGTCAAGGACGTCACGCTCACCACGCAGGTCGACGGCCTGCCGCACCGGATGCTGCGCACCGAACTCGTCGACGAACTGGAACGCGCCGGGCGGGTCACGTCACTGTGGCGCGCGGCCCGGCACGCCTCCGCGTTCCGGCGCGAGAGCGGTCTGAGCTGGCCTCAACTCGTGCGCGACGGAATGGCGATGAAGCACGGCAAGGACCTGACCTGGAGTCAGATCCTGCTCTCCGCCAACACCCCCATGCTCCTGAAGGCCTCCATGGTCGAGGGCCGCACCGACCTCGGCGTGATGGCCGCGGGCCAGGTCGCGGGCCTCATCGACGACCTGCCGTCGTGCGCGGAGCTCGTCGACCGCGTCATGGCCGAGGCGGAGGCGACCCTGCGCGCCCTGCGCGCCCTGCCGACGCCGACGTCCTGACTCACCCTCACCTTCCCTTTCACGCCCAGGAGTTGATCTCCATGCGTACGCGTACCACCAGAATCCGTCGTACGACGGCCGGGCTCGCCTCGGTCGCGCTGCTCGGCGCGCTCACCTCCTGCGCCGCGGTCGGATCCCCGGCCCGCGCCGCCGCCCCGGCCGAGGGCGTGTCCCACCGCACCGACACGCCGACCGGCGGGCACATTCCGCTGACGGGCGCCGTCAACGTCCGCGACCTCGGCGGCCAACCCACCGTCGACGGCGAGCGGGTGCGCGCCGGCCGGGTGTTCCGCGCCGACTCCCTCGGCAAACTGACCGACGCGGACGTGGGGAGGATCGGCGAGCTGGGTTTGCGTACGGTCGTCGACTACCGCGTGCCGTTCGAGGTGCAGCGCGACGGCGCCGACCGACTGCCGCAGGGCCTGGCGGTGACGTCCCGGCCGGTGAACGACCTCGGCCTGTACGCGAAGACCATGGAGGCCATCGGCTCCAAGGACCCGGTCGAGCAGCAGGAGATGCTGGGCGACGGCAAGGCCGAGGAGCTGATGCGGAGCATCTACCGCACGTTCGTCACCGACCCGGACAACCGCCGCCAGTTCGGGGCGACGCTCCGCGACCTCGCCGACCGGCAGCGGACCCCGCTCCTCGTCCACTGCACCTCGGGCAAGGACCGTACGGGCTGGACGAGTTACCTGCTGCTGCGGGCCGTCGGCGTGTCCTCGGGCACGGCCGAGAAGGACTATCTGCTCTCCAACGAGCTGCGCGCGGAGTCCGACCGGAAGACCCGCGAGGCCCTGAAGCAGGCCGGCTACATGGAGAACCCGGACCTGCTGATCCCGCTGCAGGAGGTGCGCGAGGACTACCTGGAGTCGGCGCTCGACGCCGCCGAGGAGGAGTACGGCAGCCTTGCGGGCTACGTCACCGAGGGACTCGGGCTCGACCGGACGACGCTGGTCAAGCTCCGGGCGAAGCTGGTCGATTGAGCGACGGAAGCGGGCGGGGCGTGGGGCGCTGCACGCACATTTCCGGCGAGGAGTACGCCTCCGGTGGCCGGGGCCTGTGACCGGAACGCGCCGACGGATCGACATTTACCGCACCGACGTACGGGAGAAGCAGTCATGAGCACCGAGCCCACCGGCGAGGGACAGGTCAAGGAGCAGGGCGGGGTCGACGTGCTCGATCTCGTCGTGCTCGCCGCCGCCGACGTCGATCCGTGGCTGGCGAGCTGGCGCAGCGACTACCTGCCCGCAGCCCGCGAACGTGGCCTCGCGGTGCGGAAGATGTGGCGCAGCTGGGCCGGACCGGACACGGTCGCCGTGCGGGTCCTGTGGTCGCTGCGGGACACCCGGGCCTTCTACGCGTCCCGGTCCGCCGCCAACCGCGACCCGCGCGTCGCCGCCTTCTGGGCCCGCACCGACGCGCTCGCCGTCGCCCGCGACCGGCAGGTGCTCCAGCCGCTGCCCGGGGCCGAGTCGGCGGAGGTGCTCGCATGACCCGCTGGGTCGCCCTGGTCCCGGCCGAGGGGTGCGAGGCGTACGGCAGGGCGAAGGGGGCGGTCGAGGGTGTGCTCGCGTCCGGGGCCGCGCCCGATCTGCCCGGGAGTTTCGGGGGCCCCGGCGCGACCTGGGACCTGACGTCCGAGCGCCCGCCCGCCGAGATCGCCGCCGCCCTCGGACTGCCGGCCCCGCTCGACACCCTCGCCCTCACGCCCGTACGCGCCCGTGCCGTGCCGTGGTCGGGGCCGCGCGTGAAGCGGACGCTGCTGCTCGCGGTGAAGCCCGACGCCCCGGCCGGGCTCGTCGCGCGCCTGGAGGCGGACCTGCTGGCCATGCCGGACCACATCGCCGCGATCCGCTCGTGGGCGCTCAGCCGCGTGGACCGGACGCGCACGCCGGGGCGCTGGACGCACGTGTGGGAGCAGGAGTTCGCCGACGTGGCGGGGCTGACCGGGGAGTATCTCGGGCATGCCTTCCACTGGACGTGCGTCGACCGCTGGTTCGACGGCGAGGTGCCGGGCGGCGGGGTCGTGGAGCCGCTGGTGGCTCATCTGTTCCGGTGGAGCGGGGAGCCGGTCCTGGTCGACAGCGGCGTCGAGGTCGACGGCGGCGTCTATGTCGACGGGGCCCGGTCGCGCACCAGGGACAGCGGGTAGCATCGGCGGCATGTCTGCTTCTTCGAGTGCGGCCGCCTGCGCCGCGGTGACGAGGACGCTCCGCTAGCGGCGGGGCGTACGGCTCACTTCTGTTCTCCTCTGTCGACCGTCCCTCTTCGGTCGACCGCCCCGCCGCTCCGTGAGTCCTACCGGAGCGGCACGTTCGTGCTGCTCGGACCGTCTTCGGAAGCCCGCAGGAGCGCCGCGCAGGCACTCCTGCGGACTTCCGCCGAGCAAACGGAGCACTCGGTGTTCTCAAGGCTTCTCTCCGCGCGCGGGGCGCAGGCGTCCCCGCTGCGCGCGTGGCTCGTGCTGTGCTGCATGGCCATGCTGCAGTTCTTCATCGCGGTCGACGTGACCGTGGTCAACGTCGCCCTGCCGTCGGTCGGTTCGGACTTCGAGGTCGGCGGTCACACCCTGACCTGGGTCGTCGTCGGGTACACGATCACCGGCGGGGGGCTGCTGATGCTCGGCGGCCGGCTCGGCGACGTGTTCGGCAGGCGGCGCGTCCTGCTGCTCGGCACGTCGCTGTTCGGCGCCGCGTCCCTCGCGGCCGGGCTCGCGCCGAGCTTCGGCGTGCTGGTCCTGGCGCGGCTGTTGCAGGGCGCGGGTGAGGCGGTCGCGCTGCCCGCGGCGATGGCCGTGATCGTGCTGCTGTTCCCCGAAGGGCCCCGCAGGTCAAGGGCGTTGAGCGTATGGGCGGCCGTGGCGAGCTGCGGTCTGGTCCTCGGGTTCGTGGTCTCCGGGGTCGTGACGGAGCTGCTCGGCTGGCGCTGGATCTTCCTGGTGTCCGTGCCGTTCATCCTGCTCGTGGTCGTCGCGACGGCCCTGCTCGTGCCGGGCGACCGGCCCGACGGGCGGACCCCGCTCGACGTGCCCGGCGCGCTGCTGCTCGTCGCCGCGCCGCTGCTGTTCACGCTCGGCGTGGTCGAGGCCGGTGCGGCGGACGGCGGCACGGTGCCGTGGCCGGCCGTGGCGGCGCTCGCGGGTTCGGCGGTCGCCGGGGCGCTGTTCGTGCGGGTCGAGCGGCGGGCGCGGGTCCCGCTCGTACCGCCGCGGTTCTTCCGCAACCGGCCGCGCGTCCTCGCCAACCTGGCGACGGCGCTGCTGAGCGCGGCGCTCTCCACCTCGTTCCTGCTGTTCTCGTACTACCTGCAGAACCGGGCGGGGGCCGGGCCGCTGCGGGCCGGGCTGACGACGCTGCCGCTCGCGGTGTCCCTGATCGCGGCCTCGGTGCTCGTGCCCCGGCTGCTCGGCCGGTGGGGTGCGCGGGCCTGCGTGCTCGCGGGGGTCGGCTGCACCGCGCTCGCCATGGCGGCGATCGCGCTGGTCGCGCTGCTCGGGGCGGCCGGCCCGGCGCTGGTCCCGGCGATGGTGCTGGTCGCGGCCGGGATGGGCTTCGGGATCGTCGGACTGCAGTACGTGGCCGTGTCCGGCGTGACCGAGGAGGACGCGGGCATCGCCTCCGGCGTGCAGCGGGCCGCCGACCAGCTGGGCGGGTCGGCGGGCGTGACGCTGTACGTCGGCATCGGGTTCGCCCCGGCCCTGGGCGGTGTCGACCCGTATCTCGCGAGCGGGTGCCTGGCGCTGGTCGGGCTGGCCGCGGCGGGGCTCGTCGCACGGCGGATCTCCCTGCCCGCGTGACCCGCTGGTGGGCCCGCGTGACCGGCTCGTGGGTGCTGCGCCCGTACGTGGTGCGGGCGCAGCACTCGTACGCGTCCTCAGAGCCGTTCGATGATCGTCACGTTGGCCTGGCCGCCGCCCTCGCACATCGTCTGCAGTCCGAACCGGCCGCCGGTGCGCTCCAGTTCGTGCAGGAGCGTCGTCATCAGCTTGGTGCCGGTCGCGCCGAGGGGGTGGCCGAGGGCGATGGCGCCGCCGTTGACGTTGACCTTCTCCGGGTCGGCGCCGGTCTCCTTCAGCCAGGCGAGGACGACGGACGCGAACGCCTCGTTGATCTCCACCAGGTCGATGTCGTCCAGCGACATCCCGGCCTTCTTCAGGGCGTACGCGGTCGCCGGGATGGGCGCCGACAGCATCCGGATCGGGTCCTCCCCGCGCACCGACAGGTGGTGCACGCGGGCGCGCGGGGTGAGCCCGTGCTCCCGTACGGCGCGTTCGCTCGCCAGGAGCATCGCGGAGGCGCCGTCGGAGACCTGGGAGGAGACGGCGGCGGTCAACCGGCCGCCCTCGACGAGGGGTTGGAGCCCGGCCATCTTCTCCAGGCTGGTGTCGCGCCGGGGCCCCTCGTCGCGGGTGACGGTCCCGTACGCGACGGTCTCGCGGTCGAAGCGGCCCTCGTCGACGGCGCGGATCGCGCGCTGGTGGGAGCGGAGCGCGAACTCCTCCATGTCGCGGCGGGAGATGTTCCACTTCTCGGCGATGAGTTCGGCGCCGTGGAACTGGTTGACGGGCCGGTCCCCGTACCGGGCCCGCCAGCCCTCGCCCGCGTACGGGCTCGGTTCGGGCAGGCCGAGGGGGTCGACGGCCTGGCGGCTGGCGAACGCGATCGGCACCTGCGACATGTTCTGCACGCCGCCCGCGACGACCAGGTCGCTCGTGCCGGACAGCACGGCCTGGGCGGCGAAGTGCACGGCCTGCTGGGACGAGCCGCACTGCCGGTCCACGGTCACGCCGGGCACTTCCTCGGGGAGTCCGGCCGCCAGCCACGCGGTGCGGGCGATGTCGCCGGCCTGCGGTCCGACCGTGTCGAGGCAGCCGAAGACGACGTCCTCGACGGCCGCGGGGTCGACGCCCGAGCGTTCCACGAGCGCCTTCAGGACGTGCGCGCCCAGATCGGCGGGGTGGACGGCGGCGAGCCCGCCGTTCCGCCGGCCGACCGGCGTGCGCAGCGCCTCGACTATGTAGGCCTCGGCCATGGTCAACTCCCTGAGTCCTGTTCGTAGGTGTGGTGTGCCGCTATGCGCGCAGGGCGATGCCCTCCAGGACCATCGACAGGTACTGGCGGGCGATCTCCTCCGGGCTGTGCTGCCCGCCCGGCCGGTACCAGGACGCGGCGACCCAGACGGTGTCGCGGACGAAGCGGTACGTGAGCCGGACGTCGAGGTCGGCGCGGAACACCCCGGCGGCGACGCCGCGCTCCAGGGTGCCGAGCCAGGCCTTCTCGTACTTCTGCTGCGACTCGGCGAGGTAGCCGAAGCGCGGCTGTGCCTGGAGGTGCTTGGACTCCTTCTGGTAGATGGCGACGGCGGCGCGGTGCCGGTCGATCTCCCGGAAGGACTCGGTGACGAGCGCCTCGATGGTCTCCCTGGGCCCGAGCCCGGCCTCGAGCACGGCGTCGTACCGGGCCCACAGCTCGTCCAGGAAGGTGGAGAGGATCTCGTCGAGCATCGACTCCTTGGAGTCGAAGTGGTAGTAGAGGCTGCCGGCCAGCATCCCGGCGGCGTCGGCGATCTTGCGGACGGTGGTGGCGTTGTAGCCCTGGGCGGCGAACACCTCGGCGGCGGTGGCGAGGAGTTCTTCGCGCCGCTCGGGCGAGGCGGTCATCGCGTTCTTCTTGCTGCTTTTCGACACGAGGTCATTGTCGCCTCACGCGTGCTGGCTGCTGACCGACAGGACCTCGCCGGTGAGGTACGAGGAGTAGCCGCTCGCGAGGAACACGATGACGTTGGCGACCTCCCAGGGCTCCGCGTACCGCCCGAACGCCTCCCGCGAGGTGAGCTCGTCGAGGAGTTCCGGGGTGGTGACCTTCACCAGGTGCGGGTGCATGGCGAGGCTCGGCGACACGGCGTTGACGCGGACGTCGAACTCGGCGGCCTCCAGGGCCGCGCACCGGGTCAGCGCCATCACCCCGGCCTTGGCCGCGGCGTAGTGCGCCTGTCCCTTCTGGGCGCGCCAGCCGACGACGGACGCGTTGTTGACGACGACGCCGCCCTCGCCCGCGGCCTTCATGCGGCGCAGCGCGGCGCGGGTGCAGCGCATGGTGCCGCCCAGGGTGACGTCGAGGACCTTGTCCCACTGCTCGTCGGTCATGTCGACGAGGTCCGAAGTGCCGCCGAGACCGGCGTTGTTGACGACGATGTCGAGCCGCCCGTGGCGTGCGACCGCGAGGTCGAGGAGTGCGCCGACCTGTGTCTCGTCGGTGACGTCGCAGGGCAGTGCGGCGACCCGGTCGGCCCCGAACTCGGCGGCCAGTTCGGCTGCGGACTCCTTGAGCCGGCGGGTGTGCGCGTCGGAGATCACGACGTGCGCGCCCTCCTCCAGGAGCCGCCGCGCGGTCGCGCCGCCGATGCCCGCCCCGGCGGCGGCGGTGACGACGGCGCCGCGCCCGTCGAGCAGGCCGTGGCCGGGTACGTACGGGGGCGGGGCCGTGGTCATCCGCGTACCTCCTTGGGGAGGCCGAGCACGCGCTCGGCGATGATGTTCCGCTGGATCTCGTTCGACCCGGCGTAGAGGGTGTCGGAGCGGGAGAACAGGTAGAGCCGCTGCCAGTCGGTGAGGTCGTACGGCTCGCCCGCGGCGAGGAGTCCGTCGGCGCCGCACACGTCCATGGCGAGTTCGCCGAGCTCGCGGTGCCAGGTCGCCCAGTAGATCTTGCCGATGGACGCCTCGGGGCCGGGTGCTCCGGCGGCGACGCCGTCGAGCATGCGCAGGGCGTTGCCGCGGATGATCTCCAGGCCGGTCCAGGCGCGGGCGATGCGGTCCCGGATCAGCGGGTCGGCGGCCGCGCCGTTGCGCTTGGCGAGGGCGATGATGGCCTCCAACTCACGTCGGAATCCGACCTGTTGGCCGAGCGTGGACACGCCGCGCTCGAAGCCGAGGGTGGCCATGGCGACCTTCCAGCCGTCGCCGGGTGCGCCGACGATGTGCGCGGCATCCGTGCGGGCCCCGTCGAAGAACACCTCGTTGAACTCGGAGGTGCCGGTGAGCTGGGTGATCGGCCGGATGTCGACGCCGGGCCGGTCGAGCGGCACGAGGAGGTACGAGAGGCCCTGGTGCCGGGTCGAGCCGGGTTCGGTGCGGGCGACGACGAAGCACCAGTCGGACTCGTGGGCGAGCGAGGTCCAGATCTTCTGCCCGTCGATCACCCAGGCGCCGTCGCGGAGTTCGGCGCGGGTGCGGACGTTCGCGAGGTCCGAGCCGGCGTCGGGCTCGCTGTAGCCCTGGCACCAGAGTTCGTCCACGGCGACGATCCGCGGCAGGAAACGCTCGCGCTGTTCGGGGGTGCCGAAGGCGATGAGGGTGGGGCCGAGGAGCTGCTCCCCGATGTGGTTGACACGGGCGGGGGCGTCCGCGAGGGCGTACTCCTCGTGGAACGCGACCTGCTGCTCCAGGGTGGCGCCGCGCCCGCCGTGCTCCTCGGGCCAGCCGACGCAGGTCCAGCCGTGGGCCGCCAAGTGCCGTTCCCAGGCGAGGCGTTCGGCGAATGCCTCGTGCTCGCGGCCGGGGCCGCCGCGTCCGCGCAGGGCGGCGAACTCGCCGGTGAGGTGGGCGCGCAGCCAGCTGCGGACCTCGGTGCGGAACTCCTCGACGCTGCTGCTCACGGGCGGCTCCGAATGGCTCTCGGGGGACGGGCGTCCCGGTGGTCGACTTCTCGACGGCCGGAGGCTCGTACGCTAACCTACCAAACACTTGTTAGGGAAGGAGGGCGGATGTCCGCTGCCCACACTGCGCCCGGAAACATCGAGCCCACGTCCGCCGAGGCGGGGACCGCCGAGTCCGCCGACGCCGCGCCCTCGGAGCCCGTTCGCTATGAACGCCGAGGGCCCGTCGCGTTCGTCACCATGGACCGGCCCGAGTACCGCAACGCCCAGAATTCCGCGATGACCTACGCCCTCGACCGGGCCTTCTACCGCGCGGCGGACGACGGCGACGTGAAGGTCGTCGTACTCGCCGGGGCGGGGAAGCACTTCTCCGCCGGGCACGACATCGGCAGCCCGGAGCGGGACGCGCATCTGCCGTTCGACCGGAAGGCCGGGCTGTGGTGGGACCACTCGGACAAGGCGGGCGCGGAGTCCCGCTTCGCCCGCGAGTCCGAGGTCTATCTGGGGATGTGCCGGCGCTGGCGGGAGCTTCCGAAGCCGGTGATCGCCTCGGTCCAGGGGGCGTGTGTCGCGGGCGGGCTGATGCTCGCGTGGGTCTGCGACCTGATCGTGGCGGCCGACGACGCGTTCTTCGCCGACCCGGTGGTGCGGATGGGCATACCCGGTGTCGAGTACTTCGCGCACCCGTGGGTGATGCCGCCGCGGATCGCCAAGGAGTTCCTGTACACGGGCGACCGGATGAGCGCGCAGCGCGCGTACGAGATCGGCATGGTCAACCGGGTCGTGCCGCGTGCTCGACTCGCCGAGCGGACCGAGGAGTTGGCGGAGCGGATCGCCGAGATGCCGCGCATGGGGCTCGCGTTGACGAAGCGGGCGGTCAACCAGGCGGAGGACCTCCAGGGCCTGCACACCGGCGTCGACTCGGCGTTCGGCCTGCACCACCTGGCGCACGCGCACAACGCGGAGACCGCGAAGGACTCGCTCGGCGGCATGGACGTACGGGCGATGAAGGAGGCGAACTCGCGCTGATGGACCTCGACTTCACCGCCGCGGAGGACGCCTTCCGCGCCGACGCAAGGGCCTGGCTCGCCGAGCATGTGCCCGCCGTGCCGCTGCCCTCCCTGGAGACCGCCGACGGGTTCGCCGCGCACCGGGAGTGGGAGCGGGAACTGCACGCCGACCGCTGGTCGGTGGTGTCCTGGCCCGAGGAGTTCGGAGGGCGGGGCGCGTCGATCCTTCAGTGGCTGGTCTTCGAGGAGGAGTACTACGCGGCCGGGGCGCCCGGGCGGGTCAGCCAGAACGGCATCAACCTCCTCGCGCCCACCCTGTTCGAGCACGGCACGGACGAGCAGCGCGCCCGCGTCCTGCCGCCGATGGCGAGCGGCGAGGTGATCTGGGCGCAGGCCTGGTCCGAGCCCGAGTCCGGCTCCGACCTCGCGTCCCTGCGCTCCACCGCGGGGCGGGTCGACGGAGGTTGGCTGTTGAGCGGCCAGAAGACCTGGTCGTCGCGGGCGGCGTTCGCGGACCGCGCGTTCGGCCTGTTCCGCAGCGACCGGGAGGGCCTGGAGTCCGGCAAGCCGCACCGGGGCCTGACGTATGTGATGTTCCCGCTGGACGCGGAGGGTGTGACGGTGCGTCCCATCGGGCGGCTCGACGGCAAGCCGGCGTTCGCGGAGCTGTTCCTGGACGACGTGTTCGTGCCGGACGAGGACGTCATCGGCGCGCCCGGGGAGGGCTGGAAGGTCGCCATGAGCACGGCCGGGAACGAGCGGGGCCTGACGCTGCGCAGCCCGGGCCGGTTCACCGCGGCGGCCGGCCGGCTGACCGAACTGTGGCGGGACCACGCCGATCCGGCCGACACGGCGCTGCGGGACCGGGTCGCGGACGCGGTGATCGGCGCCCGCGCCTACCAGCTGTTCACGTACGCCAACGCCTCCCGGATCGCGGACGAGGGGGGCGGGCCCGCAGGACCCTCGGGCAAGGGTGGTGGTGGGCGACGGGCGGGCGGGTCGATCGGCGCCGAGTCCAGCCTCAACAAGGTGTTCTGGTCGGACCTGGACATCGCCCTGCACGAGACGGCGCTCGACCTGCTCGGCCCGTACGGCGAACTGTCCGACGAGGCGAACGACGCGCCCGCGCACGGAAGTTGGGCCGAGGGCTACACGTTCTCGCTCGCCGGGCCGATCTACGCGGGCACCAACGAGATCCAGCGCGACATCATCGCCGAGCGGCTGCTCGGCCTGCCGAAGGGACGTCGCTGATGCGGTTCCGACTCGACGCCGAGCAGCGGGAGTTCGCGCACTCCCTCGACGCCATGGTGTCGGCCGCCGGGCCGACGGCCGCGATCCGCGCCTGGTCCGCCGGTGACACCGGCCCCGGCCGCGCCCTGTGGGCACGGCTCGCGGAGGCGGGGGTGTTCGCCCTCGCGGTGCCGGAGGAGCACGAGGGCGTGGGGCCGCTGCCCGTCGAACTTGCCGTCACCTTCCGGGAGTTGGGGCGGCATGCGGTGCCGGGTCCGCTGGTGGAGACGGTGGCCGCTGCGGCACTGCTCGACCGGCTGGGCGGCGCGGTGGCGGCGGCTTGGCTGCCGGGGATCGCTTCCGGGAAGACGGTGGCGACGTTGTGCATGACCTCGGTCGACGGGGCCGGCGGGAGTCCGTACGCGTTGGACGCCGCCTCCGCGGACGCGGTGTTCGTGGTCGATACGGACGGGGACGGGTGTGTGCTGCGGCTCGCGGAGTCCGCCGGGCCCGTGCAGCCGTCGTCCGACCCGGCGCGACGCCTCGCCCGGCCGGTCGGCGGGGCCGTGCTCGCGCGGGGCGCCGAGGTGACGGCGGCCGCCGCGCACGCCGCCGAGGTCGCGGCCCTCGCCGTGGCGGCACAGGCGCTCGGCGTGGGGCGCGCACTGCTCGCGCGGACCGTCGAATACGTGGGCGGGCGCAGGCAGTTCGGGGTCGCGGTCGGCTCGTTCCAGGCGGTGAAACACCGGCTCGCGGACACGCTGATCGCCCTGGAGTTCGCCGAGCCGCTGCTCCACGCCGCCGCCCTCGCCCTCGCCGCCGACTCCCCCGACGCACGCCGGGACGTCGCCGCCGCGAAGGTCTCCGCCTGCGAGGCCGCGTACGCCGCCGCCCGCACGGCACTGCAGTCGCACGGCGCGCTCGGCTACACCGAGGAGCTCGACCTGTCCCTGTGGATCCGCAAGGCACGCGCCCTGCGCACCGCCTGGGGCACCCCGTCGGAGTGCCGCGCCCGCGTGCTCGCCTCCTGAACCTCAACCCTCCGCACGGAACTGCCAGTTGCTCCGTCCCACCGCTCACAGGAGTACCCGATGTCCGCCGCACCGTCCCCGAAGGAACCCGCGAGATCCACCGCTTCCCCCGTTGCCCCCGGCACGTCCGCACCCGATCGGGCGCTGTTGCGCAAGGTGGCGTTGTCGAGCCTGCTCGGCACCGTCATCGAGTACTACGACTTCCTGCTGTACGGCACCATGGCCGCGCTCGTCCTCGGCCCTCTCTTCTTCCCCGAGTCCGACCCCACGGTCGGCATGATCGCCGCGTTCGGCACGCTGGCCGCCGGGTATGTGGCACGCCCGGTCGGCGGCGTGGTGTTCGGGCACTTCGGCGACCGGCTCGGCCGCAAGAAGATGCTCGTCCTGACCATGGTGCTGATGGGCGCGGCGAGCTTCCTCATCGGCCTGCTGCCCACGTACGACTCGATCGGCATCGCCGCGCCCGTGCTGCTCGTCCTGTTCCGCGTCGTCCAGGGCATCGCCATCGGCGGCGAGTGGGGCGGCGCGACGCTGATGGTCGTCGAGCACGCCGACGCGCGCCGCCGGGGGCTGTGGAACGGCGTCATGCAGATGGGGTCGCCCATCGGCTTCCTCATGTCGACGCTCGCCGTCACCGCCACCACCCTGCTCCCCCGCGAGCAGTTCCTGTCCTGGGGCTGGCGCGTACCGTTCCTGTTCAGCGCGCTGCTGCTCGCCATCGGCCTGTACGTGCGGATCAGCGTCAGCGAGAGCCCACTGTTCCGGCAGGCCGTCGACGCGCAGCACCAGCAGTCCTCCGACCGGCCGCGGCTGCCGCTCATGGAAGTGCTGCGCAGGCCGCGCGCCCTGGTCCTGGCCTGCGCGGTCGGCATCGGGCCGTTCGCCCTCACCGGCCTGATCAGCATCTTCATGCTCACGTACGCCACCGGCATCGGCTACGCCACCACCGACGTGATGAACGGGCTCATCGCCACCTCGTTCCTCGGGCTCGTGGCGATCCCGCTGTTCTCCGCGCTGTCCGACCGCCTCGGGCGCCGCGGGGTCGTGCTCGGCGGCGCCGTGGGCGTCGTGGTGTCCGCGTTCCCGATGTTCGCCCTGGTCGACAGCGGTTCGCCGGGGCTGCTGATCGCCGGGATGCTGCTCGGGCAACTGGTGCAGTCGGCGATGTACGCGCCGCTCGGGCCGCTGCTCTCCGAGATGTTCGGCACCGAGATCCGCTACACCGGGGCGTCCATGGGCTACCAGTTGGCCGCGCTCGTCGGCAGCGGCTTCACCCCGCTGATCGCCGGCGGGCTGCTGTCCGGGCCTGAGGGCATGCGGAGTGCGCCGCTGTCGCTGCTGGCGATCGTCTGCGGCCTCGTGACGGTCCTGGCGATCTGGCGCATCGCCGAGACCCGGGGCAAGGACCTCTCGTCACCGCCGCTCGCGGACGCGCCCTCAACATCGGTACGCGAGAAGGGAGTTGACGCATGAGACTGACAGAGGAGCAGGACGAGCTGCGGTCCGCCGTGCGGTCACTGCTCGAACGGCACCGAGGCGCCGACGCCTGGCGGCCGTTGACCCAACAGATCGGCGCGGCCGGGCTGGCCGTCCCGGAGGAGTACGGCGGGGCGGGCTGCGGCGCGCTCGAAGTGCACGTGGTGATGGAGGAGTTGGGCCGCGAGCTGAGCCCCGTACCGTATCTCGGCTCCGCCGTCCTCGCCGTGCAGGCGCTGCTCGCCTCCGGCGACAAGGCGGCGTGCGCGGAGCTGCTGCCCGGGCTCGCCGAGGGCACGTCGGTGGGCGCGCTCGCGTGGGCCGAGGGCGGCACCTGGGACCCGGACGCGATACGGGCCACGGCGACCCCCGGCCCTGCGGGCGACGGCACGTGGCGTGTCACCGGGTCCAAGGAGCACATCCTGCACGGGGCGACGGCGGACCTGCTGCTGGTCGCGGCCCGTACGACGGAGGGGGTGTCGCTGTTCCGCGTGCCGGTGAACGGCGCCGGGGTGCGGCGTTCGGCGACCGTCGCGATGGACGGCACACGGGACCTGGCGCGGCTCGAACTCGTCGGCGCGGAGGGGCGGTTGGTGGGTGCGGCGGGAGACGGCGGGCGGGTGCTGCGGCACGTGCTCGACCTGGCGTGCACGGCGCTCGCCGCCGAGCAGGTGGGCGCTGCCGAGCGGTGCTTGGAGCTGACGGTCGCGTACGCGAAGGAGCGGGTGCAGTTCGGGCGTCCCATCGGCTCGTTCCAGGCGGTGAAGCACCGGCTCGCGGACGCGTACGTGCTCGTGGAGTCGGCCCGTACGGCCGCGCTGGGGGCGGCGTTCGCGGCGGCGGGGGCTTCCGGAGCGGGGACCGCCGGGGTGGCGGGCTCCGGGGTGGAGGGCTCCGCGGAGGGTGAGGCGGCGCGGCGGGCGGCGGTCGCCAAGTCCGCCTGCTCGGAGGCGTTCTCGACGGTCGCGGGCGAGATGATCCAGCTGCACGGCGGGATCGGCATCACCTGGGAACACGACGCCCACCTCTACTTCAAGCGGGCCCACGCCGCCGCCCAGCTGTTCGGCAGCCCCGCCTGGCATCGGAGGCGCATCGCGGCAGGGCTGGGGCTGGAGCCGTGACCGGCTGAGGGAGGGCGGTCAGTCGGCGGACTGCTGCCGCTGGTCGAGGGTGAACAGGGCGCCGTCCGGATCTCGGACCGTCACCACCCGGCCCTCGGTGCCCCAGTCCGAGCCGGTGACCGTGCTCCCGCCGTTCTCCAGCGCGCGGGACACGGCCGCGTCCAGGTCCTCGACCCGGAAGTGGACCAGCCAGCGGGGCCTGAGCTGCGGCTTCGGCGCCGCCTCCTCCACGGGCCCGCTGCGCATCCTCGCCACGGGCCGCCCGCGCCGCCGCAGCACGACCTGGTCCTCCTCGTACGAGGTGTCGCAGCAGCCGTCCCGGTCGCCCTCGCCCCAGCCGAGGACCTCGCCGTAGAAGATCGCCGAGTCGAAGGCGTTGCGGGAGTGCAGCTCGATCCAGGCCGGGGAGCGTTCCGCGCCGATCGTCCACTCCGACAGGACGTCCCCGTCCCAGACGCCGAACACGGCGCCCTCCCGGTCGGTCACCAGGGCCGCGCGGCCGCCCGCCGGGTACGAGACGGGGCCGACGCCGACGGTGCCGCCGCGCTCGCGAACCCGCGCGACCGCGTCGTCGGCCTCTTCCACGGCGAAGTACGGGGTCCACACCACGGGCACGGCGAACTCGCCCGCCACCGCTCCGATGCCGGCCACCGGGACGCCCTCGTCCTCCGCCAGCGAGAAGGCCCGCCCCCATGTGCCCTGCCGGAACGTCCAGCCGAGCACCTCGCCGTAGAAGCGCTCCGCGGCCGCTCGGTCGCGGGCCACGAGACTCAGCCAGCAGGGAGCGCCGATCACATCCGCTGCCACCAGAACCACGGGATTCTCCTCCGTTCCACCGCGCCCGGCGGCGAAGCGCCGGGCGCGGGCACAGCAAGGGGAAAAGGAAGGGGGACAGATCAAGCGTATGGGAGGAAGCCCGACACAACGACCCGAGTGGGGCGGCGCGGAATATCCTGGCCAGGGAGGGCTGACGCCGAGGCCGGGCCGACCAGGGCCCGGGCTGCGAGGACGGGCCGACGAGGGCTCGCACTGCTCGGAGGAAGGTGTGGCTGCCATGGCCCGCTTGGTGGTCCGCAAGGGCGAGCTGATCGTCCGGCTGTCGTGGTGGGAGAAGCTCGCCGCGCGCCGCGGCGACGTGCACGTGCCGGTCGAGGCGGTCGAGCAGGTGACGACGGACCCGTCCTGGTGGCGGGTGGTGCGCGGCACGCAGGGCCGGGGCACCTGGATCCCCGACCTGCTCTCCATCGGCGTACGGGACGTCTCCGACGACGCCCGGGACTTCATCGCCCTCCGCCCCCGCTCCGGCCCGGTGATCTGCGTCGACCTCCGCCCCGGCGCCGCCCCCTTCGCCCGGCTTGCGGTCACGGACCGCGTCCCCGACGCCACGGCGGCCCAGATCCGCCTGGCGGTGAGCCGCCTGCCGCACCCGCCGCCCACGTACCGGGACGACCTGGGGTGGCCGTGAGACCCGCACAGCTCCCGTACGCGTAGGCGCCTTGCCCGGTCTCGATTGCCGGGCCGGGCACCGGCCATCACGATGGGCGGAGGCGGAGAGGAGTTCGGGATGAAGCTGGTCGTGCAGGAGTTCCTGTCGCTCGACGGGGTGTCGCAGGGGCCCGGGGCGCCGGACGAGGACACCAGTGGCGGGTTCACGCGCGGCGGCTGGTTCGTGCCGCATCTGGACGAGACGTTCGAGCAGCTCGCCGCCGACTGGCTGCACCGCGCGGACGCGCTCCTCCTCGGCCGCCGCACGTACGAGAACTTCGCCCGCGACTGGCCCGCGATGGCCGGCCTGCACCCGCTCGCCGACCTGATGAACGGGCTGCCGAAGTACGTCGCCGCCCACCACCTCGCCGACGCCTCCTGGAACCCGACGACCGTGCTCGCCGGTGACGTGCCCGCCGAGGTCGCGCGGCTGAAGGAACAGGACGGGCGGGAGATCCAGGTGCACGGCAGCGCCGAGCTGGCCCAGTCGCTGCTTGCGGCGGGCCTCGTCGACGAGTTGCGGCTCGTGGTCGCGCCGGTCGTGGTCGGCCAGGGCAGGCGCCTGTTCCCCGACGGCGGCGCCCCCGCCGGACTCCGGCTGACCCGCCACGAGACGACACCCGCCGGTCTCTCCGTGCACACCTTCGCGTGGACGGGCGCCCCGGAGTACGCGACGTACGAGTCGGGGGCCGGGTCCGGGGCATAGGGGCATAGGGGCATAGGGGCATAGGGGCACGGTCGTCCAACTGGCCGCGGGATCGGCTGATTCGGGGGTTTGCGCAGGTCACACGGGCAGTCGGGCGGACCCGTCGGTTCGATTGTCAGACCCGTTGACTAGGGTTCCTCGTCGAGACACGCACCAGGAACCCAGGGGGACGACGACCGTGCGGAGCCGAGGAGTTGGGGCAGCCCGTGCCCGAGGACGGGGCGCGCTGTGCGCGCTCGTGATGGCACTCGCCCTGGTGCTGGTGCCGGTGCCGGGCGCGACCGCCGCCGAGGGCCCCGAGGACTCCGCCGGACTGAAGGCGCGCGCCGCGTACTTCGCAGCCCAGCTCCGCAAGTTCCCGGTCTACGTGACGGACCAGACCCCGCGGGTGATGCCCCGCTCCGCCTGGCCCGCGTTCCTGGAGCAGGCGCAGCGCACGGGCGTGCCCACGTACGTCCTGGTGCTGCCCTTCCCCGCGACGTACGACTCGGACGAACTCGTCACCGCCGTAAGGGAAGAGCTCGGCCGCAAGGGCCTGTACGTGGTGCTGAACGCCCAGGGCGGCGGCTACTCGGACGCCTCCGCCGAGGCGTACGGGGTGGGCGGGCTGCCGGTCGAGGAGTCCCTGGACTCCGCCGACGCGTGGCTGCCGTCCGACGCCACGGCGCTCGACTACTTCACCGCCTTCGTCGACGGCCTGCGCAACGACGGCGACGCGAGCGGCAGCGGCGCGGCGCCGAGCTCGTACTACACGACGGCGGACGACCGGACGTCCCAGTCGGTCACGACCGGTGTGCTGACCGGTCTGCTGCCGGCGCTCGTTCTCGCCGTCGGCGTGCCGATCGCGCTGCGCCGCGGCTCGCGCCGCCGCCTCCTCGTCCCGGCCGTCATCGCCGCCGTCTGCGCGGTGGCGGTGCCGCTGAGCGCGCAGGCGATGATGCCCGAGCGGAGCTCCACGGGCGACCCCGACCCCACGGGCCGGGACATGGAGCTGCGCGCCGAACGCTTCGCGGCCGGCCTGCGCAAGGGCGCCGTGCACGGGGACGCGGGCCTGCGCCGGGGCGCCGTGTACCAGGACGCCGAGCTGCCGCCCGTCCTCACGTCGGCCGAACTCCGGTCCCTGCAGCGGCACTTGGCGGGCCTCGGCATGCCGGTGTACCTGACGGTCGTGCCGCTCGACTTCGCCGACGAGTCGGAGGGCGAGGCCGAGCTGTTCGCCGACCGGGTGCACCGCGCCCTCGGCAAGGACGGCCTGTACGTGACGGCGGGCGTCGACACGTACGACAACGTCTACCTCGACGTCTCCAACTACGGCATGAAACTCGACGAGTTCGAGCTGCACGAGTACAGCGACTGGGTGACCTACGGCCCGGAGGACATCGACGTCGACCCGCAGCTGCACCGCCGCGTCGTCAAGCTCACCCAGCACCTCGCCAAGGTCCCGGCGGGCCCGCCCGGCAAGCCCTACGTGAGCTACGAGCACCTCGAGGACCCGGTCGCCGAGGACGCGTTGCCGCCGCTGCTCACCGACGAGGACGGTCCACTCGGCATCTCCGGCCCGTTCCTCGCGGGCCTCGCCGGGGGCGGCGGTGTGCCCGCGGCGATCGCGGGCACGGTGTGGGTCGTACGGCGCGTGCGGGGCGAGACGCGTCCGGAGCCTGCCAAGTCGGCCAAGCCTTCCAAGTCTGCCAAGCCCGCCCGCCCTGTGCGGAGGAGCAGTGGCCGCGAGCAGTCCGGCGCCTGGGCCGAGCGGCACCCCGGGAGCCCCGACTCCCGGCCCAGCCTCGACTGGCTGCGGAGCACGGCGGGGCGTGAACTCGCCGCGCTGCGCCGGAAGTTCGCCGCCACCCGCCCGCGCGGCGACGCGTACGCCCTGGCGCAGGACTGCCTGGAGGCGGCCGGTCTCCTGCTCGACGCGGACGGCGACCAGCACCTGAACCGTGACGTGACGGCCGTCGACCTGGCCTCCGGCCTCGCGCTCATACGGGCCGGACGGGCGGCCCTCGACTCGGCGTCCGTCCCGGCGCAGGGCGGAGCTCAGGGCGACGGTCCGGGCGGCGCGGGCTTCGCTCCCGACACGCGGCTCTGCACCCTCAACCCGCTGCACGGCCCGGCCTCGATGACGGCCCGCCTCTCCGCCACCCCGGGGGCCCGTGCCCGGCTGCACCCGGTGTGCGGGGAGTGCGGCGCGGCCCTGTCCAAGGTGGCGTCCGGTCAGCGCTCCGGCGCCGTGGACCGCCTCCGCCTCGGCCTGCCCGCCGCCCACGACCCCGCCGACCGCCCCGGCCGCACCCCGTACGTGTCGCTGCCCGGCCCCCTCGGCGAGGCCGGGGCGAGCGGGAACGTCGAGGTGCGGGGACTCGTGCTCGGCATCCGCGAGGCCGTCGGGTCCCGGTCCTGAACCGCGGGGCCCGGCCCCGGCGGGACAGGTCGGCGGGACAGGTCGGCAGGCGTGCCCGTGGGACAGGCGAGGCCCCGGGCGCGGCCGTAAAATCCTGGTATGGGCGAGCGGCCGGATGCCTCTGCGGCGCCTGAGCTCGTCGTCGAGGCCGAGGGTCACACCCAGGTGCTGAGTCCGCTCCGGACGTACCACGTGGGGCGGGACCCCGCGAGCGAGCTGTTCCTCGACGACGCCAGGGTCTCCTGGCACCACGCCGTGCTGCGGACGACGGCCGGGCACTGGATCGTCGAGGACGAGCAGAGCACCAACGGCACGTTCTCCGACGGCCGGCGGGTGCGGCAGCAGGACGTCGGGCCCGGCACGGTCCTGCGGTTCGGGAGCCCGGCCGACGGTCCGTGCGCGGTGCTCGCCGAGGCGCCGAAACCGCCCCCGCCCGGGCCCGGACGGGCGCGCCCGTCCGCCGTCACCATCGTCACGCAGCCCGACGCGACCAGTACGTTCCGCGCGCCCAGCTCCGTACGGCCGCTGCCGCCGGAGCGGACCACACGGATCGGGCGGGCGCTGGAGAACGACCTGGTCGTGCAGGACCTGCTCGTCTCGCGCCGGCACGCGGAGCTGCGCGCGGGGCCGCAGGGGTACGAGATCGTCGACCTCGGCAGCCACAACGGCACGTATCTCAACGGCCGGCCGGTGAGCCGGGCGCCGGTGATCCCCGGGGACGTCATCGGCGTCGGGCACTCGGCGTTCGTGCTGGTCGGCGAGGAGCTGCAGGAGTTCATCGACACCGGCGAGGTCTCGCTCGACGTGCAGGACCTGGCCGTACGGGTCGACGCCGGGCGGAAGACGCTGCTCGGGGACGTGTCGTTCCCGGTGGGCGAGAAGACGCTGCTCGCCGTGGTCGGCCCGAGCGGCGCGGGCAAGTCGACGCTGCTCAACGCCCTGACCGGGCTGCGCCCCGCCGACGAGGGCACCGTGCTCTACGACGGCCGCGACCTGTACCGGGACTACGCGGAGCTGCGGCACCGCATCGGGCTCGTGCCGCAGGACGACATCCTGCACGCGCAGCTGACCGTGCGCCGGGCCCTGAGCTATGCCGCGCAGCTGCGCTTCCCCGAGGACACTGCGACGGCGGAACGGCAGGCGCGGGTCGACGAGGTCATCCACGAACTGGGCCTGGACCAGCGCGTCGACCAGCCGATCCACTCCCTCTCCGGCGGTCAGCGCAAGCGCGTCAGCGTCGCCCTGGAACTGCTCACGAAGCCGTCGCTGCTGTTTCTCGACGAGCCGACCTCCGGGCTCGACCCGGGCATGGACCGCTCGGTGATGCACATGCTGCGCGGCCTCGCGGACGACGGCCGCACCGTCATCGTCGTCACGCACAGTGTGCTCAGCCTGGACGTGTGCGACCGGCTGCTCGTGCTCGCGCCGGGCGGCACGATCGCGTACTACGGGCCGCCGGGCGAGGCGCTCGCGTACTTCGGGTTCGGGGAGTGGCCGGAGGCGTTCGAGAGCTTCGAGAACGAGCGGGGCCGCGACTGGGCGGGGCAGTTCCGCAGCTCGCCGCAGCACCGCAGCTATGTCGCGGCCGAGACCCGGCAGCCCCGGCGCACGCCCGAACCCCCGCCCGGCCCGGTCGCCCCGCCGAAGGCGCAGAGCTGGGGCGCGCAACTGCGGACGCTGGTCAGGAGGTACGCGGCGACGCTGGGCGCCGACCGGACGTTCCTGGTGATCATGGTGGCGCTGCCGTTCGTGATGGGCGCGATGGCGCGGGCCCTGGCCGGCGGCGAGCTGGACCGGGAATCGGCGATGAACGCGCTGCTGATCCTGAACGTCGGCGCGGTCCTCACCGGCGCCGCCAACGCCGTACGCGAGTTGGTGAAGGAGCGTGTGATCTATCAGCGGGAGAGAGCCGTCGGCCTGTCGCGTTCGGCGTATGTGCTGTCGAAGGTGCTGGTGCTCGGTGCGATCACGGTGGTGCAGGCGGTGGTCCTGACGATGGTGGCGCTCGTCGGCGTGGACCTCAACGCGCCGGGCGGGGAAGGGGTGTTGCTGCCGCCGCTCGTCGAAATCACGCTGGCCGTCGCGCTGTTGGCGTTCACGGCGATGATGCTCGGCCTGTTCGTGTCCGCGCTCGTGCGGAAGGAGGAGGTCACGATGCCGCTGCTCGTCCTCCTCGCGATCGTGCAGGTGGTGTTCTGCGGCGCGCTGCTCAAGCTGCAGGGCGTGCCGGGCCTCGAGCAGTTGGCGTGGCTGGTGCCGTCGCGGTGGGCGCTCGGGGCGATGGCGGGCACGATCGACCTGCACCGGATCGTGCCGCAGGACATCACCGACGATCCGCTGTTCCGGCACGAGGCGCCGGTGTGGCTGCTCGACATGGGGATGATGGTCGTGCTTTCGCTCGTCCTCGCCTTCCTCGTGGCCAAGCTGCTGCGGCGGCGCGAGCCCGAGATCATGCGCAAGTAGTGCTCGCGCACGGGCCGTCGCCCTCGCCCGTCCCGCCGCCCGTCCCTTACTCGTGCCGTTCGGAGTTGCCGAGGAGGCGTCCGTGACCGTCGCCGACTTCCTTCCCACGCATGTCGTCCCACCGGACGGGCTGCCGACCTGGTCGTCCCCCGACGCCACCCGGCCGACAGCGCCGCTCGACCCGCTGCTTCCCGTGCAGGTCGTGGAGCGGCGCGGCGACTGGGCGTGCGCCCTGTGCTCCAACGGCTGGTCGGCGTGGGTCGACGGGCGGCTGCTGCTGCCCGTCCCGCACGGCCCGCCGGCCGCGGGACAGCCCGCCGCCCGCACCGCCGACCCGCGGCCGCTGCTCGGCACGGTCGAGGACCAGGTGAGCCGGTACCGGCGGCTGGTCGAGGAGCTGACCTCGGGCCGGATCGACGGCGCGGAGTTCGCCGAGCAGACCCGCGGCCTGCGCGTCGGCGTGATCGTCGACGGCAACGCGACCTGGCTGTACGACGCGCGGCACGAGCGCTGGCTCTACTGCGACGGCTTCACCCTGGAGCCGTACGCCGTGGGCCGCGGCCCCACCGACCAGGGCCGGGCCGACGCGGACCGTGCGGAAGGCGACGACGGCGGCCCCGGCGGAGGCGGCCCCGGCGGGAGCGGTCCCGGCGATGGCGGCCCCGGCGACGCGGAGTCGTACGACGGGGCGGCTGAACGGTGAGCGAGGACCGGGGCGTACCGCCCGCCGCCGACACCACCGGGCTGCGCGGCCGGACCCTCGCCGGATATCTGCTGGAGGACGAGCTGGGGCGGGGCGGGATGGCGGTGGTGTACCGGGCGCGGGACCTGCGGCTCGGCCGTACCGTCGCGGTGAAGCTGCTCGCGCCCGAGCTGGCGCGCAACGACACGTTCCGGCAGCGCTTCGCGCACGAGTCGCGGGTCGCGGCGTCCATCGACCATCCGCACATCGTGCCGGTCTTCGAGGCGGGCGAGGCCGAGGGCGTGCTGTACATCGCGATGCGGCACGTCAAGGGCCGGGACCTGCGGGCGCTCCTCGACCAGGAAGGGCCGCTTGCGCTGGCGCCGACCTGCCGGATGGCGCTGCAGGTGGCCTCGGCCCTGGACGCCGCGCACGCCCACGACCTGGTGCACCGGGACGTCAAGCCCGGCAACATCCTGGTGACGGAGGGCACGGACAGCGACCACCCGGAGCATCTGTACCTCACCGACTTCGGCCTGACGAAGAAGTCCCTGTCGCTCACCGGGTTCACGACGGTCGGGCAGTTCGTCGGCACGCTCGACTACGTGGCGCCGGAGCAGATCGCGGGCAAGCCGGTGGACGGGCGGTGCGACGTGTACAGCCTGGCGTGCGTCGTCTTCGAGATGCTCACGGGCGCCCCGCCGTTCCGCCGCGACGAGGACCTCGCGCTGCTCTGGGCCCACCAGCACGACCGGCCCCCGCCCCTCACGGAGCTCCGGCCCGACCTGCCGCCGGCCGTCGACCCGGTGCTCGCGCGGGCGCTGGCGAAGACGCCGGACGAGCGGTACGACACCTGCCTGGAGTTCGTGACCGCGCTGCGGGCGGCCGGACGGTCCGCGGGCGCGGAGGCCGCGTCCGAGGAGCAGGTGGCGGCGGCCGACGCACCCGTGCGGGCACGGGCCGCGGCGCCGGTGTCGGACTCCGGCCGGTACGCGACCCCGCCACCGCCGCCGAGATGGGCCGCGCCGGTCTTCCGCGGCGGGGAACCCCCGCAAACCCCTTGAACCGCCACGCGGAAAACCCCTGGAACCGCCGCGCGGAAACCCCCTGGAACCGCCGCGCGGTTCAGCCGCCGCGTTGTGCGGTTCGGCCTCCGCGTCGTGCGGCCCGTGACTCCCGTACGTCTCCGGGATGCCGGGCCCGGCGGGCGAGGAGGCTGCCGAGGAAGCCGGTGACGAGACCCCACGCGGCGCCCGCCGCGACGAGGCGCAGGAGGTGCGGTTCGAGGGTGACCTCGCCGCCGAAGCTGTCGCCGAGGTCGCCGATGCCCATGAGGGACAGCCCGAAGCGGGCGGAGATCCGGGTGAGCAGGCCGACGACGCACAGGGTGAGGGCGAGGGCAGCGGCCAGTTCGAGGGCGTTGCGCCAGGCCGGGAGGCGGGCCGGTGAGTGGACGGCCGCGCGGAAAGCGGCCGCGATCAGGACGACGGCGGCCACGGCGACGAGCAGCCAGGCGCGCCCGTCGTACTCGGCGACCGCGTTCAGGTCGAGCGTGCGGTCGCCGCCGCGGGTGCGCAGGACCTGGTCGAGGACGCCGGGCATGGGCAGTCCGATGGGCCGGTCGACGTGCCCCTCCCAGGCGCCGCCGGTGCCGACGCCCAGCGCCGTCCAGGCCAGGTTGGGCAGGCCGAGCAGCAGGACGGCGAGGGTCTGTGCGGGGTGGCCGCGGGTGAACAGCACGATCACGCCGACGACGAGGCCGATGGCCACGTACGCGAGGAGGACCGTCAGCATCGCGTGGGCGGGCGGGCGCACCGAGCGCTGGAACGGCAGCAGCGACGACGGCAGCGGGGCCTTGCGGGACACGGCGAACGCGAGGGTGAGCAGGGCGAGAAACCAGACGAGCCCTACGCCGAGGGTCGCGGGCAGGTCGGCGCGGAACCCGACAGCCGGGCTCGGGCCGAGGTCCCCTCCGATGCCCTCGGTGACGTCGTCGCCGCCGGTCGGCAGGCGGAACGTGTGGCGCGCGATCAGGCCGAGGACCAGCAGGAACACCAGCCAGCAGCCCGCCGTGGCGGCCATGCGGCCGAGGAGTTCACCGGTGGTGGCGACGGCGCGGTGCCGCAGCGGCCGCAGGAAGACCACGGCGATGACGAGAGCGCCGGCCAGGGTGACGGAGAGGGGCACGACGTCGACGGCGGCGTCCGCCTGCGCGAGGTCGCCGGTGCCGCCGGAGAGTTCGACGGAGCCGCCCGCGGCGATGACGACGACGGCGGCGACGACGCGTACGAAGGCCCCGTCGGGCAGGTCCGCGGCTCCTGCCGCCCAGAGTCCGAGCGCGGCGACCACGATCATCGTCGCGATGCCGGCGCCCGCGGCGGCGAGCGCTTCCCGCATCCGCCTCACGCTGCCTCCTAGCGGCTCCCCCTCCCCCTCGCTGCTGCCCCTCAGTCCACGGTACGTACGGGGGCGCGGGGGCGCCTTGCGGGCGCGGGTCTCCCCGGCTTGCGGCGGGGGGCGGCGCCGGGCAGAGAATGGCAGGAGTAGGTATCCATCGGCAGGGTTCGGGTGCCGGGCGGTCCGGGCGGCGCCGCCGGACACGCGGCGAACCGTGCCGACCGCCCCATGGCCTTCGGCCCATGCGGATCGAGGTGTCCCGTGACCTCCCAGCCACCCCCTGACAGCAGCCCGACCGGTCCGCCCTCGGGCCCGCTCTCCGGCCGGCCCCCGGAGCCCCCCTCGGACCCGTCCACCCAGCCCACGACGAGTACGCCCTCGGGTCCCGGGCACGAGCCGACGCAGGTCGTCGACACCGGGCCGCCTCCGCCGGGCGGAGGAGCGGACGACGGTTCCGGGGGCGGGGATTCCGGCGGCGAGGGCGGCGGGGGCGGCTCTGGCGGCGGAGGTTCCGGTGACGGAGGCGGGAGCGAAGGCGGAGGCGAAGGCAGGGGCGGAGACGAAGGCGGCGGCGAGGGCGAGCACGGCGAAGGCGGCAGCAGCGGGGGCGGCAACGGCGGGAACGGCAAGGCGTGGTGGCGGTCGGCGCCGCGCGTGGCGACGATCACCGCGGTGATCGTCGCGGCGGTCGCGCTGGTCGTGTACCTCACGCGTCCGGACGGCGGCGCGGGCGGCGGCGGCACGGCCTCCGGGGAGATCTTCCTCGAACCGGCCGCGTCCCGGGGCGAGGCGCCGTTCACCGGGTCGACGGCGCGCAAGCCCGCCGAGTCGCCCACGCCGACCGCCACGCCCACGCCCACGCCGAGCGAGACCGAGGACACGGGCGGCCGGGCCACGTACTCCGGGGCGACGCCTGGGCTGTACGGGGGCAGCCGGTCGGCGGCGAGCTGTGACGTGGAGAAGCAGATCAAGTTCCTGGGGGGCGAACCGGCGAAGGCGGAGGCGTTCGCGGGAGTGCAGGGCGTCAAGGCGGGTGAACTCCCGTCCTACCTGCGGTCGTTGACGCCCGTACAGCTGCGGGCCGACACCCGGGTCACCAACCACGGCTTCGCGGACGGCAAGGCGACCCGCTACCAGGCGGTGCTGCAGTCCGGGACCGCCGTGCTCGTCGACTCGCGCGGCGTGCCCCGGGTGCGGTGCGCGTGCGGCAATCCGCTGCTGCCGCCGGTCGCGGTGAAGACCACGCCGAAGGAGACCGGGGAGCGGTGGCCGACGTACCAGCCGTCGAAGGTGGTCGTCGTGCAGGAGGCGCCGAAGGTCGTGAACGAGTTCGTGCTGATCGACCCGGAGAACGGCGACTGGTTCAAGCGGGACAAGGGCGACTCGGACGGGGACTCGGACGAGCCGACCACGCCGCCGACGTCGGACTCCCCCACCCCGCCCACGGATTCGCCCACGGATTCGCCCACGACGGAGACACCGCCGGCATCGCCGTCCGAGCCTCCGACGAGCGAGGCCCCCGAGTCGCCGCCGCCGGACACCCCGGCGCCGTCGCCGCCCCAGGAGCAACCGGATGCGCCGAGTCCGCCCGCGGAGACGCCGGGTTCGGCGGCCACGCTGCCGTCGGCCAGGACGCCTGCGGCGCCGACGAGTTAGGTCAGGCGCCGGGCCGCGGGCCGTCGGCGTTGTCGGCCTTCTTCTTCAGCAGGCCGATGCCGAAGCACAGCACCGAGATCCCGAAGCCGCACATCAGCAGCCCGCCGATCTGCGCCTCGGCCTCGGTGTCCGCGCTGCGCGCGCTGTTCGAGGTGCCGACGAGGGCGGCGGACGGATCGGCGACCGCGGAGACCCCGGTGTACAGCAGCCCCGCCGCGACGAGCAGCAGGACGACACCGCCGACGCCCCGCCCCGTGGTGCGACGGGGCGCGGCGGCGGGCGGTCGGGGGTTTCCGGAGGGCGTGGAGGCTGACATGGCCCGGGACACTAGCACCGCCACCCAGGCACCGGCCCCCGGCCCCCGGCCCCCGGCCCCCGGCCCCGATGAGACGGCACCCGGCACGTGGGCGCTGTGCCCACCCGTTCCGCCCTGCGAAACGCCTGCCCACAGCGAGGCGGGGGGGAATCCCCGAGCCCCGACAGGGGCGCGGGGAACTGCGCGAGCAACCACGACGGCGCGACAGCCGAAACACAGCCGAGGCACGGGGCGAAGCCCCGACCCAGGGGCGCGGGGAACTGCGCGAGCAGCCACGACGGCGCGACAGCCGAAAGACAGCCGGGGCACGGGGCGAAGCCCCCAGAGCTGTCCGCAGAGCTCCGGGAACGGGCGGGGACAGCAGCCGAGGGGCGCAGGGCGCGGGGAGGGGTCGCCCCTCCCCTACCCCACCACCCCGTGCGCCGCCATCACATGCTTGACCCGCGTGTAGTCGTCCACCCCGTACCGGCTCAGATCCCGCCCCGTGCCGGACTGCCCGTACCCCCCGTGCGGCATCTCCGCGGGCAGCACCTGGTGGCAGTTGAGCCAGACGCAGCCGAAGTCGAGGTCGGCGCTGAGGCGCATCGCGCGGCCGAGGTCGGTCGTCCAGACGCTGGACGCCAGGCCGAAGTCGACCCCGTTGGCGAGGGCGACGGCCTCGTCCTCGGTGTCGTAGGGCTGGACGGTGACCACCGGGCCGAAGATCTCCCGCTGGACCAGGTCGTCGTCCTGCCGTACGCCGGAGACGACCGTCGGCGGGAAGAACCAGCCGGGCCGTGCGAGGCGGCGCCCGCCGGTCTCGACGCGGGCGTGGGCGGGCAGCCCGGCCAACACGTCAGCGACCCGGCCGGCGTGGGCCGCGCTGTTCAACGGGCCGTAGAACACGCCCTGTTCGGCGGGCCCGCCGGTCCGCGTGCCCTCGGCCGCCTTCACCAACAGCTCCAACAGCTCGTCGTGGACGTCCCGTTGGACCAGGACGCGGGTGAGCGCCGTGCAGTCCTGGCCCGCGTTGAAGAACGCCGCGGCGGCAAGGGCGGGCGCGGTCCGTGCGAGGTCCGCGTCGGCGAAGACGAGTGCGGGGGCCTTGCCGCCCAGCTCCAGGTGGACGTTCTTCACGTCGCGCGCCGCCTCGGCCATCACCTCGGAGCCGGCGCGCGTACTGCCGGTGAGGGCGACCATGTCGACGTCCGGGTGGGCGACGAGGGCGCGGCCCGTGTCGCGGTCGCCGCAGACGACGTTGACGACGCCCGGCGGGAACGCCTGTTGCGAGAGTTCGGCGAGCAGCACCGTCGACCAGGGCGTGGTGTCGGCCGGCTTGAGCACCACCGTGTTCCCGGCCGCGAGCGCGGGCCCCAGCTTCCACACGGCCATCATGAACGGGTAGTTCCACGGCGTGACCTGCGCGACGACGCCGACGGGCTCCCGCCGTACGTACGACGTGTGGCCCTCCGCGTACTCCCCCGCCGCGACCCCTTCGAGGACCCGTGCCGCGCCCGCGAAGAACCTCAACTGATCGGCGCCGCGCAGGATTTCAAGCGTACGGGTGGTCTCGCGGGGCTTGCCGGTGCTGCGGATCTCGGCGTCGAGGAGCCGGTCGGCGTGCGTCACCACGAGGTCGGCGAGGGTGAGGAGTGCCTCGGCTCGGCGGGCGGGAGTGGTCCGGCGCCAGCCGGGGAGGGCGCGGCGGGCGGCGGCGACGGCCGTGTCGACCTGGGCGGAGGTCGAGCGCGGGGCGGTGCCGTACACCTCCTCGGTGGCCGGGTCTGTCAGCTCCATGCGGTCCGCGGCGGGGGCCGGGGCGGGCCGGCCGTCGACGATGTTGTGCAGGTGCAGGTCAGACATGGCTGGTCTCCTTGCCGTGGGCTGTGCGCAGCCCCGTCACCGTGATCCCGGGCGCGAGCCGTTCCTGTGGTACGCGCAGGGCGATCAGGGCGGCGCGGCCGCAGGTGAGGGCGCGTTCCAGGGCGGGCTCGAACTCCTCGGTGGCGGTGACCGTTTCGCCGTGGGCGCCGAACGCGCGGGCGTACGCGGCGAAGTCCGGGTTGCCGAGGGCGGTGCCGCTGACCCGGCCGGGGTAGGTCTGCTCCTGGTGCTGGCGGATGGTGCCGTACTGGCCGTTGTCGAGGACGAGGATCAGCGGGGCGGCGCCTTCGGCGACGGCGGTGGCGAGTTCCTGGCCGTTCATGAGGAAGCAGCCGTCCCCGGCGATCGACACGACGGTGCGGTCGGGGTGGGCGAGGGACGCGGCGACGGCGGCGGGGATGCCGTAGCCCATCGAGCCGTTGCGCGGGGCGAGTTGGCGGGCCCCGTCGTCGAGGGCGAGGAAGCGCTGCGCCCAGACGGCGTGGTTGCCGGCGCCGAAGGTGACGACGCGGTCGGCCGGGAGGCGGGCGTCGAGGGCCGCGAAGACGGCGCCGAGGTCGAGGGGGTCGGGGTCGTGCTGCGGGGCGCGGAAGGCGAGGTGGGCGTGCCGGTCCTCCTTGGTGCGGACCGACCAGGGCGGGGTGTCGGCGGGGCGCAGCGTACGGACGGCGCGGCCGACGGCGGCTGGGGCGGCGAGCAGGGCGAGGGTCGGGCGGTAGAGGGCGCCCGGCGGGAGCGGTTCGGGCAGGGCGGTGACGAGCCGGGGGCCGTCGCCGTCGGCGGGCAGGAGGGTGAAGCCGTCGGTGGGCACGTCGCTGGGGGCGGCGCCGACGGCGATGACCAGGTCGGCGGTGCGCAGGCGGTGGGCGAGGTGGTCGGAGCGGCCGTAGCCGAGGGCGCCGACGTACGACGGGGAGTCGTGGCCAATGAGGTCCTGGCAGCGGAAGTCGGTGGCGACGGGGAGGCGCCAGGCCTCGGCCCAGGCGCGGACGTCGGCGCGGGCCTCGGCGGTCCAGCGGCTGCCGCCGAGCAGCACGAGGGGCCGCTCGGCGGTGTCCAACAGCTGGGCGAGGAGGGCGAGTTCGGGTGCGGAGACGGCGCCTTCGGCGGGCGGTGCTGGGCGCAGGTCGGGGACGTGTACGACGTCGGTGAGCATGTCCTCGGGCAGTCCGAGGACGACCGGGCCGGGCCGTCCGGCCTCCGCGGTGGCGAAGGCGCGGGCGACGTGCTCGGGGATGCGGGCGGCGTCGTCGATCGTCTCGACGAGTTTGGCGGTGGCGCCGAACGTGCCGCGCAGGTCGAGCTCCTGGAAGGCGTGCCGGTCGGTGTGGGCGCGCGGGACGAGGCCGATGAACAGGACGAGGGGGGTCGCGTCCTGGTGGGCGGTGTGCAGGGCGACCAGGGCGTTGGTGGCGCCGGGGCCCCGGGTGGTGAAGCAGATCCCGGGGCGCCCGGTGAGCTTGCCGTGCGCCTCCGCCATGTAGGCGGCGCCCCCTTCGTGGCGGCACACCACCATGCGTACGGAGGCGTCGTGCAGGGCGTCGAGCGCGGCGAGGTAGCTCTCGCCGGGCACGCCGTAGACGGTGTCGACGCCGTGCGCGACGAGCTGGTCGATCAGGACCTGTCCGCCTGTGCGGGCAGGGTGGGGCGGGTTCATGCGGGGACCTCGACGGTGTCGGACGGGCGGGTGAGTGCGGTGTCGCGGCGGCGCAGGACGCTGCCCGCGGCGGTGGAGCCGGCGACGGTGGAGGCGGCGATGGCGATGAGCAGCAGCGCTGCGCCCCAGGACGCGCCGCCGGCGGCGCCGGTGAGCGTGGCCGCGAGGAGCGGCACGAAGCCGGAGAGTACGCCGGCGAGGTTGTACGACATGGCGACGGCGCTGTAGCGGAACTCGTCCGGGAACATCCCGGAGACGACGGCGCCGATCGGGGCGTACGGGATGGACAGGGCGCCGATGCCGAGGGAGACGCCGAGGTAGACGAGGCCGGTCTCCTTCGTGTCGACGAGCCAGAACGCGGGGAAGGCGACGGCCATGGTGGCGGCGGCGCCGAGGGCGCAGACCCGCCAGGCGCCGATCCGGTCGGCGAGGCGTCCGGCGAGGACGAGGACGACGATCTCGACGGCGGCGCCGATGACGGTCGCATTCAGCATCGTCTGCTTGTCGATGCCGAGTCGGTCGGTGCCGTACGAGATGACGAAGGTGGTCATCAGGAAGAAGCCGCCGACGCCGAGGAGGGCGGCGCCGATGCCGATGATCATGCGGCCCCAGGTGCGGCGGAACGCCTCGACGAGCGGGACCGGGGTGGGCCCTTCGCGTTCGGCGTCCGCGAGCATCTTGCGGAAGACCGGGGACTCCTCGATGTGGAAGCGCAGGTAGAGGGCGACGAGGAGGAGCGGGAAGGCGACGAGGAACGGCACGCGCCAGCCCCAGGCGTAGAAGGCGTCGTCGGGGAGCATGCCGACGAGGGCGAAGGCGCCGGAGGAGAGCAACGTGCCGACGGGTGAGCCGAGTTGGGGCACGGCCGAGTAGCTTCCGTGCTTCTCCTTCGGGGTGTGCTCCAGGGTGAGCAGCATCGCCCCCGACCATTCGCCGCCGACGGAGACGCCCTGCAGGAAGCGGAGCGCGGAGAGCAGCGCGGGCGCCCAGATGCCGATGGTGTCGTACGTCGGCAGCAGGCCGATGCAGCCGGTGGTGGCGCCCATCATGACGACGGTGATGATGAGGGAGACCTTGCGGCCGTAGCGGTCGCCGATGTGGCC
Source organism: Streptomyces sp. Da 82-17 (assembly GCF_046098215.1). Taxonomy (NCBI): domain Bacteria; kingdom Bacillati; phylum Actinomycetota; class Actinomycetes; order Kitasatosporales; family Streptomycetaceae; genus Streptomyces; species Streptomyces sp. Da 82-17. The sequence continues at coordinate 16,349 of NZ_JBJURH010000011.1, read as the reverse complement.
GAAGACGGCGGCGCCGATGGGGCGGGCGACGAAGCCGACGGCGAACGTGATGAACGAGGCGATGGTGCCGACGGCCGGGTCGAGTTCGGGGAAGAACAGCTTGTTGAACACGAGGGCGGCGGCGGTGCCGTAGAGGAAGTAGTCGTACCACTCCAGGGCGGTGCCGCTGAAGGCCGCGGTGAGGAGTCTTCTGATGTCCTTCAGGTCCGGCTTGGCGGGTGTGCTCACGCGAACTCCTGGGGAGGGGACGGGCGGGGGGCGGCAGTCGGGGGTCAGGCGTCGCGGGCGAGGCCGTGCGGGTCGTGGGCGGGACGGCCGCCGACGACGGTGGCGAGGACGCGGATCGCGCCGATGCGGTCGGGTGCGGTGTGGACGGGGTCGCCGTCCAGGACCGTGAGGTCGGCGAGGAGTCCGGGCGCGAGCCGGCCCTTGCGGTCGCCGAAGCCGGTGGCGCGGGCCGAGCCCTCGGTCCAGGCGCGCAGCGCGGCGAGGACGGGGACGCTCTCGTCCGGCCCGTACGGCGCCCCGGTCTCGGTCAGCCGCGTCACCATCGACTGGATCGCCGGGAGGGGCGCGCCGGGTGCGACGGGCCGGTCGGAGCTGCCGGGCACGGGCAGCCCGAGGTCGAGGAAGGACCGCATGCGGTACGACCAGGTGGTGCGCTCGGGGCCGAGCCGTTCGGCCATGGCGTCGCCGAAGGTGTGCAGGAAGTTGTGCTGCGGCACGGGTACGACGCCGAGTGCGGCGAAGCGGGCCAGCTGGTCGGGGCGGACGATGCCGGCGTGCTCGATGCGGTGGTGCACGCCGGGGCGCGGGAGTTCCTTGTGGGCGCGGGCGAACGCGTCGAGCGCGAGGTCCACGGCACGGTCGCCGATGGCGTGCGCGGCGACGGTCCAGCCGGAGCGGTGGGCGCCGACGACCAGGTCGGTCATGGCGTCGGCGTCGCCCTGGAAGTAGCCGGTGGGCCGCGCTGTGCCCGAGACGTGTCGCGGACATCCGCAGAACGGCTCGGTCATCGCCGCCGTACGACCGAGCAGGGACCCGTCGAGGAAGATCTTGACCGGGCCGAGGGAGAGGCGGTCGTCGCCGAAGCCGGTGCGCATGCCGAGGTCGAGGCCGAGGGTGACGGGGTCGTCGGCGTGGGCGGTGAGCGGGTGGAGGGTGTCGGAGGCGGCCATGAGCTGGGCGCGGGTGTGCAACCTGCCGGTGTCGCGGGCGAGTTGGTAGGCGCCGAGCTCGACGGGGGTGTGGCCGATCCAGCCGCCGCCGATCCCGGCCTCGGTGAAGCTGGTGACGCCTTCGGTGAGGTAGTGCCGGGTCGCCGCGTCGACGGCGTCGGCGACGGTCTCCACCGGGTACGGCAGGACCTGTTGTTGTACGAGGCGTTGCGCGGTCTCTTCGAGCAGTCCGTCGGGGCGGCCGTCCGGGTCGCGGGAGACGTGGCCGCCCTCCGGGTCGGGGAACCCGTCGTCGAGGGCGCCGGCGGCGCGCAGGACAGGGGTGTTGACGACGCAGGCGTGCCCGGAGGTGTGCTTCAGCCAGACGGGCCGGCCGCCCGCAGCCCGGTCGAGGGCGTCCCGGTGCGGGAACCGTCCGCCGAGCTTGGTGTGGTCGAGTCCGGCGCCCAACACCCAGGCGTCGGGGGCGAGTTGATCGGCGTGCGCGGCGACGGCGGCGTACACGTCGTCGAGGGTGCGGGCCGCGGACACGTCGAGCTGGGTGAGCGTCAGACCGAACCAGGCGGTGTGGCAGTGGGCGTCGTTGAAGCCGGGCAGGACGGCGGCGCCGCCCGCGTCGAGGACCCGGCGCGCGGGCAGCCCGGCCACGTCGTCGTCGAGGCCGACGACAACTCCGTTGAGTACACCGAGAGTTGATGCAGCGGGCCGTTCGGGGTCGAGGGTGCGGATGCGGGCGTTGCGGACGAGCAGGTCGAGTCGCATGGCGGCGGGCCCCTCAGGCGGGTCGGGTGCTTTCGGGCAGGTCGGGCCGGGAGGATCGGGCGCCTCAGGCGAAGTGGTGCGGCCTCAGCGGCCCCAGCGGTTTCAGCGGCTTCAGCGGTCTCAGCGGTCTCAGCGGTTTCAGCGGATTCAGGCGAAGTGGTGCAGTTGCGCGAGCGGCAGCTCGGTGGCGGGCGGGGTTCCGGTCGGCACGCCGTCGACGAGGACGGGTGCGGGTTCGCGGGGCACGACCACCTGCGGGGTGGCGGTGTTGTGCAGCATGTCCGCGCGGTTCAGGCCCCGACTCCCCTGGATCGGGGCGTAGTCGAGGCCTTGCGGGAGGGCGGCGCGGGCGGCCCGGTCGTGCAGGGCGGCCGCGGCGACGAACACCTTGGCGAGCCGTGCGGGCGCGGCGCCGAGCGCACCGTAGTACGGGCGGTAGCGGCGCGGCTGCGTGAGGCGGGTGGAGCCGGAGCCGGAGCCGGTGTTGCCCCAGGCCACGAATCCGGACTTGATGACCAGCTCGGGCTTGCTGCCGAACCACTTGGGATCCCACAGCACCAGGTCCGCCATCCGCCCGGCCTGCACGGTGCCGACCTCGTGGGCGAGGCCATGGGCGACCGCCGGGTTGAGGGTGATCTTGGCGAGGTAGCGCAACACCCGTGCGTTCTCCGGCCGTTCGACTCCCCCGCCGCCGTTCGCCAGGGCCTGTACGTGGGCGAGCTGCCAGGTCCTGCGTACCGTCTCCGCGATGCGGCCCATGCCCATGGAGTCGGAGTTGACGATGGAGATCGCGCCGAGGTCGTGCAGGGCGTTCTCGGCGGCGATGGCGTGCCCGCGGATCCGGCCGCGCGAGATCGCCACGTCGGACGCGGAGTGGTGGTTCTGCCGGTGCACGGTCATCGTCATCGGGAACAGCTCGCCGACCGTGTTCGGGGTGTACGGGATCGTGGGCGTCGTCGACGACGGCAGGATGTGCGGCTCGGAGAGGATCTCCAGAAGGTCGGGGTGCCCGCCGCCGCCCTCGACGTGGTACGCGTGCACGGTACGGCCGCGCGTGGCGCCGACGGTGTCGCGGAGGTAGCCGGACTCGTTCATCGAGTCGGTGTGCAACGCGACCGGCAGATCGGCCTGTTCGGCGGTGTCGAGGCAGGTGTCGATGATCCGCGGGGTCGCCCCGAAGTCCTCGTGGATCTTGAAGCCGCCCGCCCCGGCGAAGGTGATCTCGTCGAGCAGCGCCCGCGAACTCGACGAACCCCGGGCCAGGAACGCGATGTTGAGGGGCGTGCCCTGCCAGGCGCTCATCAGGGTGTGCAGATTGTGCGCGGGGTTGCAGCCGATCTCCCATACCCCGCCGAGGCCCATCCCGACGAGGGTGGTGACCCCGGCGGACAGCGCGGCCGGGGCGACCTCCGGCGAGGACAGGTGGACATGGCTGTCGACCACGCCGGGCGTCGCGATCAGCCCCTCCCCCGGCACGACCGAGGTGTGCGAGTCGATGGCGTACGACACGTCCATCACGTCCGGGTTGCCGACCCCGCCGACGGCGACGATCCGCCCGTCCTTGACGCCGATGTCGGTCTTGCGCACGCCCAGCGCCGGGTCCATGAGGACGACCCCGGCGACCACCATGTCGAGCGCCGAGTCGCGGTCCGAGCGGGGCGAGGCGAGCAGCCCGTCGCGCACCGTCTTGCCGCAGCCGCCGAGGAGTTCGTCGCCCGGCGTGCCGTCGTCGGCCTCGACCTCCACCCACAGGCAGGTGTCGCCGAGCCGGATCCGGTCCCCGGTGGTGGGCCCGTACAGCGCTTGGTACGTGCGGCGGTCGACGCTGGTCATGCGCGCTCCTGGGTCGGGTGGGCCGGGCGGTCCGTGCCGGTGGTCCTGCGGTCGGCGGGGACGAGGACGACGTCGCGTTCCTCGCCGGGCTCGAACGCGAGGGCCGTCCCGGCGGGGATGTCGAGCCGCAGCCCGCGCGCGGCCTCCCGGTCGAGGTCGAGGGCGCGGTTGGCCTCGTGCAGCGGGTAGTGCGAGGAGACGTAGACGACGGTGTCGCCGGTGTTGCGGACGGTGAGGGTGGTACGGGGGCGGCCCACGTTGATGGGGACGGGGGCGTCGGCGGTGCGGACGGCGCCGGGCGGCGGCGACGTGGGCGGTTCGGCGGACGGGGGCGGACCGATGGGTCGGTCCACCGCGACCAGCGCCGTGCCGCTCGGGAACAGCGCCTCGACCTGCACGGTCGTCACGATCCCGGCGACCCCCTCCATCACGTCGTCCGTGGTGAGGACCCGGCCCGCCGCCTCGATCACGTCGTCGAGACTCAGCCCGTCCCAGGCGGCCTCCAGGATCTCGTCGCAGATCAGCGCGATGGCCTCGGGGGCGTTGAGGCGGCGGCCGCGGGCGCGGCGGCGGCGCGCGAGTTCGGCCACGGTGAACAGCTGCAGCCGTTCCTGTTCGCGAGGGGTCACGTGCACGGTCGAGCAGCCCTCCTGGTCGGCGGGACCCGGGCGTACGGCCGCGGGACTGCCTCAGCTTGGGCGGCCGAGGCTGCGAAGCCAACGTTGAAACATCGCCCGTGCGGCGCCCAGAATTGGGCACATGCACAGTGCCCGGGGCCAGGACCCCACACTGCCCGCCCCCTCGGCCCGGATCGCGGAGCTCGCGGGCCAGTGCCTGGACAACATCGACGGGCTCATCGGGGACTGGCTCGACATGGTCCGCCCGGTGCGCAGCTCGTACGCGGACCGGGTGCCGGACACGCAGTTCCGCGACTCGGCGTGGCAGGCCTTCGAGCTGCTGCTTCGCACCGTCGCGCAGTTGCCGGTGCCGCCGCACATCGCCGACGTGTCCCGCAGAGTCGGCGAGGACCGCGCACTGCAGGGCGTCCCGCTGGACTCGCTCCTGGACGCCGCGCGGCTCGACTTCCGCGTGGTGTGGGCGGCGCTCGTGAAGCGGGCCGACCCGGGCGACATGACCGAACTCGTGGGCTCCGCCTACCACGTGTGGGAAGCCGTCGAGGGCCATGTCACAGGGATCATGACGGCGTATCAGCGCACGGTCCTGGAGATGGGGCGGCGCGAGGCGGACGAGCGGCGCATGTGGTTCGCGCGCCTGCTGGAGAGCGAGGGCCGCAACCCTACGGTCGTACGGGACGCAGGGCTCGCCCTCGGGTTCGCGGCGGACGGCCGGTTCCTGTGCGCGGCGTCCTCCGCGGCGGCGGGCCCGGGGCTGCACCAGGCGGCGGTGGCGCTGCGGGCGGCGGGGGCGCCGGTGCAGCAGCAGATGGTGGGCGGGGACGCGGTGCTCGTCGTACAGCTGGGCCGGCAGACCACGCCCGAGCGGGTGGGGGAGCTGCTCGCCGGATCACCCTCGGGGATCGCTCCCCCGGTGGCGGGGCTGGCCGGGGTGCCGCGGTCGACAGGGCTCGCGGTGGCGACGGCCCAGGTGCTGCCGCCGGACGCGGACGCGCCCCGGCTCCTGGAGGACTGCTGGCTCGACGTACTGGCGCACCGCGCGGGCGACTTCGCGCACGACCTCGCCGACGACGTCCTCGGCGGCCTCGACGACCCGGCCGTCTCACGCGCGGAGGCCGACCGCCTCCTGGAGACGGTACGGACACATCTGGAGGGCAGCGGCTCCATCGCGGAGACCGCCGAGGCCCTCTACTGCCACCGCAACACGATCCAGCACCGCTTCACCCGCTTCCACACCCTCACCGGCCGCGACCCCCGCCGCCCCACGGACGCGGCCCTGATCACCCTGGCCCTGCGCGCCCGCAGAACCCCGAGGGCGGGCAGCGGGACGTGACGGCCGGGCTCACTTCCTGGTGAACGTCCCCAGCCCGTTCATGTTCAGGTTTTCCACCTCGACCTCGGCCGCGCGGCCCTCCGTCGTCACGTCGAAGGTCACGCCGGAGCGGCCCACCGCGTTCTCGCCCGTCGTCGCGTAGCTGAACGTGTCGCCGTCGTAGTGGCGGAGGGGGAACCGCTGTTTCTTCGGGCCGAGTTGCATCACCAGGTCGTCGCCCTTGGCGGTGACCGTCATCGGGCCGTAGTAGTCGTTCTCGTACGTGCCGGTGTACGCGTCGGACTTCCGTGCGGGGGCGGGTTCGGCCGGGGGCTTGGCGTAGTCGGTCTCGGAGCGTTCGCCCTCGGCGGCCTGTCGGAGGAGGGGGCCGATGAACTTCAGCCAGTCGACGGTGGGGCCGCCCGTCTGCGCCGTGTCGAGGAACGTGCCGGCGACCGCCTCGGGCACGCCGACGGGTGAGCCGTTGGTGAGGACGACGATGCCGAGCTTCTCGGAGGGCAGCAGCGTGACGTTGGTGGCCGCGCCGAGGGCGAACGCGCCGGAGTGGCTGAGCTTGAGCCTGCCCTGGTCGTCGTAGCCGACGTTCCAGCCGAGCCCGTAGAAGCCGGTGCGGCCGGCCGGGGCGTGCGGCGGCTCGGAGACGATGTGCGGGAGGTGCGTCTCGTCGAGGGCGGCGCCGTCGACGACCTGCTCGCCGTCGAACTTGCCGTTGTCCAGCTGGAGTCGGAGCCACTTCGTCATGTCGCGGACGGTGGAGCTCGCCCCGCCGGCCGGGCTCTGGGCGTCGGCGTCCCGCACGTACCGGGCCTGCCATGTGTCGCCGTTCCTCACATGCCCGACGGCCTTGTTCTCCGCCTTCTCGTAGTCGGCGAACGAGGAGCTGGTGTCGTCCATGCCGAGCGGCCGGTACACCTGGTCCGCGGAGAGCTTCTCCCAGCTCGTGCCCGCCGCCCGCGCGACGGCGACGGCGGCTTCGGTGAGCCCGAAGTTGGTGTACGCGTAGCTGGCGCGGAACGGCGAGAGCGGCTCGTAGCGGAGGCGTTCCAGGATGTACGAGCGGTCGTAGCCGAGGTCCTCCAGGAGGTCCCCGGCGTGGTCGGGCAGGCCGCTGCGGTGCGCGAACAGGTCGGCGAGCGTGACGTGTTCGGTGACCCAGCGGTCCTTGAGCGCGAAGCCCGGGCTGTGCTTGACGACCGGGTCGTCCCAGGCGACGGTCTTGTCCCCGACGGCCCCCGCGACGACGGTCGACGCGAGCGGCTTGGACACCGAGGCGAGCTGGAACACGGTGTCGGCTCCGACCTCGCCCTTCGCCCCGGCCTTCCGCACGCCGAACCCCTTCTCGTACAGCACCTCCCCGTCGTGGACCACGCCGACGGCGACGCCGGGCACGCCGGTCCTGCGCATCGCGTCCCGTACGACCCCGTCGAGCTTGTCCACGGCCGCGTCGACCTTCGCGCGCGTGAGGCGCGGGGGCGGCTGGGCGGGCGGGACGGTCGGCAGCGGCGTGGGCTCGGCGGCGGGCCGTTCGGCGAGGGCGGCCGTGGAGGTGTCGGTGGGGCCCGAGCAGCCGGCTCCGGCGAGGGCGGCCGCCAGGGAGAGGGCAGCGGCGCGGCGGAGGCGCCGGTGGGGCGCCGGGTCGAGGCGGGACATGTTCTCAGTGAAGGTCCTGCCCCGGGGGCTGTCCCTTCGACGTGCCATTCAGGTGACGTCGTCCCGCGAGGCGTCGTCCCGCGAGGCGTCGCGCGGGCCGGTCCAACGTCGCGGCCGGGCGGGCGGCTCGCGGCGCAGGCAGGAGAGCACGACCACGAGCGGCCAGACGGTCTGCACGGCGGTGAGGACGCGTTCGGCCACGCCGTCGGCCCCGTGCCGGTGCAGCTCGCCGAGGAACCAGAGCGCTCCGGCGCCCATCGACAGGCACACCACGAGCGACACCGAAAGGCGCAGCGCCCACGGCACGGCCCGCCCCCGCGCGCTCGCGTCCGTGTTCGCGCTCGCGCTCGCGCTCGCGGCGAGTACGGGCCACACCGCCATGAGCGCGAAGCCGACGCCCACGACCCAGCCGTGCGTCAGCGAGCCCCCGCTCCGCGGCACCGGCGCGAGCGCCATCCCGATCACCGCGAGCCCACCGCAGCCGAGGGCCACCCGCCCGGGCGTCGCCGCGAGCCGCAGCCCGTACGCGGTCACCACATGGCACACCCCCAGCGCGACGAGGGCGACGGTCAACACCCCGCGCCCGGCGGCCCCGTCGGCCGCGAGCACGCTGATGGTCTCCGTGGCCGGGTCGTACCCGGGCCCCTCGAGCACCGCCGCCACGGCCCACCCGCCGACCAGGAACAACGGGGCACACGCGGACGAGACGACGGCCCACCAGGGAAGGAACCTCATCGGAACACCATAATTTTCCGCAAGCCACGCATCGCGTACATCCGCAGCCCGCACATCCGCTCCGCGCACCCCCGCTCCGCGCCCGCTCCGGAAACCCGGGGATTCCTTGCTGATTGGACGGGTGCTCGGCCCCGGCGCAACCTGAGAGGAGAAGTGCCAGGTCTCGAGGTGGTACCCGTGAGTCGCCGTACTGTTCGCACGGGGGTCCCGGCCCTGCTGGCGGCCGGGGCGGTCGGTGGAGTGCTCGTCCTCTCCGGCTGCGGGGGCGACGGGTCGGGGGGGCGGCGCACCGCCCACCGTGACCCGGACCGTCACGACCGCGCCGGCCTCGCCCGAGGCGCAGCCCTCCACGCCCCGGCCCGCCTCGCCGAAGCCGACCGTGCCGAAGCCGACCGCCCCCGCGCCCTCGACGCCCGAGCGCCCCGCTCCCCCGCCGCCTTCCGCGCCCGCGCCCGCGCCGACGGCCGACGCGGCGGGTGTCGTGCGCGCGTACTTCGCCGCGATCAACGCGCAGGAGTACCGGCGTGCCTGGGACCTCGGCGGCAGGAACCTCGCCGGGTCGTTCCGGGTGTTCGTCGACGGCTTCGCCACCACCGCCCACGACGACGTCCGGATCCTCGGCGTGGCCGGGCCGACCGTGTCGGTCCGGCTGGTGGCCACGCAGACGGACGGCTCGGTGAAGGTGTTCGAGGGGACGTACGAGGTGCGGGGCGGGGTGATCGTCGGCGCCGACGTGCGTGAGACGCCGGGCACGGAACCGGCGCCGGGTGCGTCGTCCCCGTACTACCCGGACTGCGACGCAGCACGGGCCGACGGGGTCGCGCCGCTCCAGCAGGGCGAGCCCGGATACGCGCCGCATCTCGACCGCGACGACGACGGCGAGGCCTGCGAGCCGTACGTGGACTACGAGCCGGACGGGCAGTGAGCAGCTCGGGGCGGGGCGCGGCCTGGGCCGATGAGCGGCAGGCGCGCGCGGGGCGGCGCCCGCGTTCACCCGCCCGGCCCGCCGTGCCGTTTCTCCGTGCCGGGGCGAGGGCAATCGGACCGCATGGATCAGTCGAAAGCGCCCGTACTGGAAGCTCTGGCGGCCTACCACGCCGAGGGGCAGACGCCCTTCACGCCGCCCGGCCACAAGCAGGGGCGGGGCGCCGATCCGCGGGTGCGGGACGTGCTCGGGGAGGCCGTGTTCCGTTCGGACGTGCTGGCGATCAGCGGCCTCGACGACCGGAGGTCCGGGCACGGCGTGCTCGACGAGGCGCAGGCCCTGATGGCGGACGCGGTCGGCGCCGAGCACACGTTCTTCTCGACGTGCGGCAGCTCCCTGTCGGTGAAGTCGGCGATGCTGGCGGTCGCCGGACCGTACGAGAAGCTGCTCGTCGGCCGGGACGTGCACAAGTCGGTGGTGTCCGGCCTGATCCTGTCGGGCATCCGGCCCGTGTGGGTCGACCCGCAGTGGGACGCCCGGCTGCACCTGGCGCATCCGCCCGCCGCGGCGGCGTTCGCGGAGGCGTTCGCCGCGCATCCGGACGCGCGCGGCGCGCTCGTCACCTCGCCCACGCCGTACGGGGCTTGCGCCGATCTGGCCGCGATCGCCGAGGTCTGCCACGAGCGCGGCAGGCCGCTGATCGTCGACGAGGCGTGGGGCGCGCACCTGCCGTTCCACCCCGCGCTGCCGACGTGGGCGATGGACGCGGGCGCGGACGTCTGCGTGACGTCGGTGCACAAGATGGGCTCGGGCCTGGAGCAGGGCTCGGTGTTCCACCTCCAGGGCGACCTTCTCGCGCCCGAGGTGCTGCGGAACCGCGAGGACCTGCTCGGCACGACCAGCCCGTCCGTGCTCCTGTACGCCGCGATGGACGGCTGGCGGCGCCAGATGGTCGAGCGGGGCGGCGAGCTGTACGACGACGCGCTGGCGCTGGCCGCGTCCGTACGGGCCGAGATCGACGCGATCGACGGGATGCGGGTGCACGGCCGGGAGGACTTCTGCGGCCCGGGCCTGGCCGCCGACCTGGACCCGCTGCAGATCATCGTCGACGTGTCGGAGCTGGGTACGACGGGCTACCGCGCGACCGACTGGATCCGCGAGCACCACCAGGTCAACCTGCACCTGGCCGACCACCGCCGGCTCAACGCCCAGCTCACGCACGCCGATGACGAGCACACCGCCCGCGTCCTGCTCACGGCTCTGCGCGACGTCGCGGCGCACGCGGACGAGCTGCGGCCGGCCGGGCGGGTCGAGGTCCCGGACCCGGACCGGCTGCGCCTGGAACAGGTGCTGCTGCCGCGGGACGCGTTCTTCGGGCGGACCGAGCAGGTGCCGTCGGAGGAGGCGTCCGGCCGGATCGCCGCGGAGATGCTCACCCCGTACCCGCCGGGCATCCCCACCGCGCTGCCCGGCGAGCGCCTCAACAAGGACGTGCTGCGCTATCTGCGGACGGGTGTGGACGCGGGGATGGTCGTGCCGGACGCGGTGGACACGAAGGTCGCGAGCGTGCGGGTCGTGGCGGAGGACTGAGTCCCGGTCCCGCGGAGGCCGTCCGGTCGGGTCAGTCGAGGCAGAACTCGTTGCCCTCGATGTCCTGCATGACGATGCACGACTCGTTCTCCTCGTCCGCGTACAGGGTCCGCTGGTGTGCGGCGCCGAGTGCGGTCAGGCGGTCGCACTCGGCCTGCAGCGTGGCGAGGCGTTCGTCGCCGACGAGGCCGGTGCCGGCCCGTACGCAGAGGTGCACCCGGTTCTTGACGACCTTGCCCTCGGGCACCCGCTGGAAGAGCAGCCGCGGCCCCACACCGGACGGGTCGCTGCACGCGAAGTACTGCACCTTCTTCTCGGGCGGAAGTGAGCCGTGGTACTCCTCCCAGGTGGCGAAGCCCTCCGGGACCGGCGGCAGCACGTATCCGAGGACCTCGCACCAGAAGGCGGCGAGGCGCCCGGGGTCGGCGCAGTCGAAGGTGACTTGGAACTGCTTGATCGATGACATTCGGCGCACGATAGCAGGGCCGTCCGCCCTCAACTCGGCGTGCCGGAGGCCCTGTTGACGCGCTGCCGCGCCAGCCGTCGAAGTGTGGGCCGGGCTCGGCCCCTGCAAGGGCAAGGACACGGCCACCAGCCTCGGCCCGTGCCTGGTGACCGGCGAGGTGACCGGCAACGACCTTCTGTCCCGCACGAGTTGGACCTTCGAGGAGCTGACCGCGTACGCCTCGCGCGGCACCCGGGTCGTCCCCGGCGATGTCCTCGGCTCCGGCACGTGCGGCGGCGGCTGTCTCGCCGAGCTCTGGGGCCGCGGCAGCGCCCTGCCACCGCTGCGGTCCGGCGACACGGTGACGCTCACCGTCGAGGGGCTCGGCTCCCTCACCAACACGGTCGTTCCCGGCACGGAACCGGTGCCGGTGCCGCGGGCGCGCAGGCGGTCCCGGGCGCGCGGGCAGGTCAGGCTCTCGCCGGGGCGCCCGTCACGTACCCGCTCGCCAGCAGCGTCAGCTCCTCGACCAGCAACTCCCTTGGTATAGCGGGCCGTTCGAGGACCCAGCGGACGGCGAGCGCCTCCATCGCGGCGACCAGCACCCACGAGCGGACGGCGCCGCTGCGCCCGGCCGGTCCGGCACGGCCGGCGAGGTAGGCGGAGGCGAGGTCCTGGATGCGGCGGCGCAGGGCGTGGAGGTGGGCCTCGCTGTAGCGGGGCGGGACCTCCTCGACGACAACGCGAAGCAGTTGCGAGTCCCGCTCCATCGCGGAGAGCAGCGCCTCCACGGTGTGCGGGATCAGCCGCTCGGGCGGGTCGGCGATGTGGTCGGCGAGGCAGGCCGTCACACGGTCGCCGGTCCGCGCCCAGAAGCGTTCCATCAGTACGGCGATCAGCTCGTCCTTGTTGCTGAAGTACTGGTAGAGCGAGCCCGGGCTGATGCCCGCCGCGTCGGCCACGCGGGTGGTCGCGAAGCGTGCGTACCCGTCGCGGGAGAGCACCGACTCGCCTGCGGCGACGATGCGTTCGACCATTCTGCGGGACCGGTCCTGCCGGGGCTCCTTCCGCATGACGCGAATGGTATGCGAGGCGGGATTCGCGTTACAACGGAACGTATGACGGACCCCACGACACCCCTCGGCTCCGGGCCACAACCCGTCCGTACCGCACACGGCACTCCCCGTGCCGCACACGGCATCCCCGGTACCGCGCACGGCTTTCCCCGTCGCTTCCGGGAGGCGGAGGCGCGCGGTCGCCGGATCGCGCGGGGGCTGTTCCTGTTCGCCGACATCGACAAGGACGTCGACGAGGCGCTGATGGAGCGGGTGGGCGGCGCGCTGATGGAACGCGACGAGGCGGGCGCCGCGCTCGCCGAGGCGCTGCGGCTGCCGCCCGGCGCCCCGGGGCGCGTCACGCACGGGCAGCTCGCCGGGGCGCTGGCCGCGGCCCCGGACGTGCCCGCGGACCTGCCGCCCGCGCTGCGGGACTTCCTCGCGCCCGCCCTGACCGTGCCGGAGTGGGTGGACCGGGCACGCGTCGAGCGGGGCGCGGCGGCCTACCGCTATCTGGGCCGCAACGCGGGCGACGTGCTGACGCTGCTGTCCCTGATCGGCGGCTACCGGTTCGGCGGGCCGCCCGAACTCCTCGTGCTCACGGGCGGGTTGACCGGCGGTTCGACGCTGCGGCGCCTCGGCGAGACGACGAAGTGGGCCAACGCCGTGACCCGCCCCGGCGGCCTGTGGCCCGGCGCGGAGGGCTGGCGGCTCACGGTGCACGTACGGGCCATGCACGCCCTGGTGAACGCCCGCTTCGCGCCCCGCTGGGACACGGCACGCTGGGGCCACCCCGTCAACCAGGCCGACCAGGCGGGCACGCTCGGCCTGTTCGACGCGACGGTGATCGTCGGCTGCCTCGGCCTCGGCGTGCGCCTGACGCGCGGGCAGCGGGACGACCTGATGCATCTGTGGCGGTACGTGGGGTGGCTGATGGGCGTCGCGCCGGAGTGGCTGACGGACGACGAGAACACGCGGCACCGCCTCAACCACCACATCCTGCTCGCGGCGGCCGGGCAGACGCAGGCCGGCCGCGACCTGGCCCGGCAGACCCTGGACGCCCAGGCGGAACGGGACTTCGGGCACCGCGGCCCGGCCGTGCAGCGGCTCCGGCAGCGGTACGAGCGGGCCCGGCAGGCGAGCCTCCTCACCGTCTTCGTGGGCCGCGCGGGCATGCGGGAGCTGGGGTTGCGGAGCCGGCTGCCGTGGGCTTTGCTGCTGTCCCTCGCGGAGAACACGGTGCGGTACCGGATCCTCGGACTGCTGCCGGGCGGCCGCCGACGCCTGGAACGCCACGGAGCGCGGGTGCAGGACCGGCAGTTGGCGTCGATGTTCCCCGACGGGCCCGCGGAGGTGGGGCGACTGCCGGGGGCGGAGGGCTGACGGCGGGCTGACGTCGTCCAAAGGACGGAGCATGGTACGCAACGTACGAGGAAGGGGCCCCTGTGGCTGTGCAGCGGATGGACAACGTGGGCATCGTCGTCGACGACCTGGAGGCCGCCGTGGCCTTCTTCACCGAGCTCGGCCTGGAGTTGGAGGGCGAGGCGGAGCTCGAAGGGGTCGTGCCGGACCGGATGCTCGGCCTCGACGGGGTCCGCAGCGCCATCGCGATGATGCGCACCCCGGACGGGCACGGAAAGCTGGAGCTGACGACGTTCCACCACCCCGAGGCGATCACGGCCGTGCCGCTCGCCCCGCCGCCGCACACGCTCGGCCTGCACCGCGTCATGTTCGCCGTCGACGACATCGACGACACGATCGCCCGCCTCCGCCGCCACGGCGCCGAACTCCTCGGCGAGGTCGCGGAGTACGAGAACGTCTACCGGCTGTGCAACCTGCGCGGCCCGGCGGGCATCATCGTCGCCCTCGCCCAACGGATCGGCTGAGGGAGCTGGGCGGTCACCGCTGCGGGTCGATGAGCAGCTTCCCGGGGTGGCCGGCCCGCGGTCCCTTGAGGTGGTCGACGAGTTCGGTGAGTCCGAGGCTGGTCTCCACGGGTGTACGCAGCCGACCTCGCCGCAGCCGCTCGAAGACGGGCGCGAACAGCTCGGGCAGATGGCGGCCGTGGTGTCCGCCGTCCCGCTGGACGATGTCGCGCAGCCGGAACAGCTCGACTCTGCTGAGCGGGCCGTCGGCGGGCAGCGGGGTGCCGGACAGCAGCCCGTAGTGCACGAACACGCCGTCCTCGCCGGTGAGTTCGAGCACGTCGCCGCCGACCGGGCCGCCGACGCAGTCGAAGACGAGGTCGACGCCCCGCGCCCCGCCGAACGCCCGCAGCTCGTCCCGCCAGCCCGGGGTGTCGGTGCGCACGATTGCCTGCCACAGCGCCGGATCGGCCACGTCCCGCCCCGGCGTTCCCCGTACGACGCCGACCGGCGCGAGGCCCCGCTCGGCGAGCAGTTCGGCGAGGTGCCCGGCGATGGTCGAGGTGGCCGCCGTGATCACGACGGTGCGCACGCCGGGCCGGCAGTACCGGTCGACCATCAGGTGGGCGGTGAGCGGGTTGACGTACGCGAAGCAGGCGACGTCGTCGGGCAGGTCGTCCGGCACGGGCACGCACCAGGAGTGGTCGAGCCGCTTGTACTGCTGCCAGGCGCCCGCCGACCCGAGCGGCAGCACCCGCCGCCCGACCGCAGCAGCCGGCACTCCCGGCCCGGCGGCGTCGACCACGCCGACGCCCTCGAACCCGGGGACCATCGGGAACGTGGTCCGCGACCCGTACGCCCCGGAGACGGTCACCGCGTCGGACGGGTTCACGGTGGCGGCCAGCATCCGCACGACCACCTCACCCGGCCCGGGCGCCTCGTGCCTTCCCGACTCCCGCAGACGCAACACGTCCGCGAGCCGCCCCGGCCCTTCGGCGACAACCCCCAACAACCCCCGGCCTCCTCACCGCCGCACTCCCGGACCCCTCGCGTCCGCCCAGAACGGCACATCCTACGAGGCCCCGCCGAGCCCCGGTGGGGCACCGGACTTCACCCCTCCCCCAGCTCCATCCGTACGTCCACCACGCCCTCGACCGTGCGGAGCACCCTCGCGACGAGGGGGACGAGGGAGCGGTCGCGCAGGGGGCCGCGGAGGATCGCTATGCCGTCGCGGACCGTGACGTCGATGCGGCGCGGGAGGCGGAGTTCGTCGAGGGCACGGTGGACCTCCGCCTCGATCTCCTGGTCGGGGCGGAGGAACACCTTGAGGAGGTCGCTCCGGCTCACGATCCCCTCCAGGAGGCCGACGTCGTTCACGACCGGCAGCTGCTTGACCGCGTTGCGGGCCATCGTGCGGGCCGCCTCCGGCAGGGGCGCCTGCGGGCGGATCGTGACGGCGGGGCTCGACATGAGGTCCTCGACGAGCACGGCGGCCGCCTTCACCGCTTCGCGGAGCTGCTCCGGCAGGCGCGGGTCCTCCTGCCGGAACTCCTCCTTCGGCAGCAGGTCCGCCTCGGTCACGACGCCCACGACCCGCCCTTCCCCTTCGAGCACGGGCAGCGCCCCGACGTTCCACTGCTGCATCAGCTCGACGGCCTCCCGGTACGAGGCGTCACGGCCGACGGCGACCGCGGTGTGCGACATGACGTCGCTGACGGTGAACCGCTGCGGGCGGTCCACGGTCGTCCCGCCCGTCTCCCGGGTGCCCGGTCCGTCCGGCGTACGCATCGTCAGACCGCGCTTCCGCTGCCGTGCGGCGCGTACAGGTCGAGCAGCCGTACGCGGGTCGCCTGCAGGCGGCCGGCGAGGATCTGGCCGACCCAGTTCGCGACGGCGCAGCCGAAGGCCAGGTCGGCGTCCATGAGCATGCGGACGTTCCGCGCGTCGAACTCGTACGTCCGTACCGGAGTGGTGGCCACCGCGTCGAGCTGCCAGCGGAACGGCGGGTAGAGCCAGGACCAGCCCACGAGGTCGCCGGTGCCGAGGTCGTCGATGTCCGCCGGGCGCCGGCCGGGGACGCGGATCTGCAGGGAGACGGCGCCGGACCGCACGATCCAGAACTTGTCCGCGCGCCCTCCTTCGGTGAACAGCCTTGTCTCCTCGGGGTGGTTGACCTTCTCGGCGAGTTCCAGGAGCCGGTTGCGGTACGTCACGGGGAGGGTGCTGATCGAGGTCGGCATGGGTGAGCGCATGGGAGCCTCCGTTCCTCTTCCCCTCCCAGTGTGGGACGACGACCGCGGCTCGGCCCGCTGTCATCGCCCTGTGCCCGGTGCGCCCGGCACC